>JAITNT010000064.1 GCA_031290295.1 Clostridiales bacterium | reverse complement strand
CCGCGTTCTGTATACGGTATAAACCGGATTACTGCGGCGCTAACGCGCCTCGCTGATGACATGGCTTTTACTCCGGGTCGGTGTCGATCGGAATTTGAGAGGCCTTGTACATTTCCATTACCTTTTTTTCTATGATGTCGCGAATCTCGGGGTGCTCCGCAAGGTACTTGCGCACCGCCTCCTTGCCCTGTCCGATTTTTTCGTCGTTGTAGGCAAACCATGAGCCGCTCTTTTGAACGACGTTCGATAGAATCGCGAAGTCCAAAAGGCTCGCCTCGCGGCTGATACCAGTGCCGAACATCAGGTCGAATTCCGCAATTCTAAAGGGCGGCGCAAGCTTGTTCTTGACGAATTTGCATTTGGTGCGGTAGCCGATATGCTCGCCGCCCTCCTTGATAGCGTCGCCCTTGCGTATATCGAGGCGCATGCTCGCGTAGAATTTAAGCGCCTTGCCGCCCGTCGTTACCTCGGGATTCCCGTACATAACGCCCACCTTCTCGCGAAGCTGATTAATGAAAATTACGCAGGTTTTTGTTCTGGAAATAACGCCCGCAAGCTTACGGAGCGCCTTAGACATAAGCCGCGCCTGCAAGCCGATATTCGCGTCGCCCATCTCGCCTTCGATTTCCGCCTTGGGAGTAAGCGCCGCGACGGAGTCTATAACGATTATATCGAACGCGCCCGTGGTAACAAGCGACTCGGTAATGTCGAGCGCCTGCTCGCCGTTATCGGGCTGCGATACGTACAATTCGGCAAGATTTACGCCGAGCTTTTGGGCGTATTTCGGGTCGAGCGCATGCTCGGCGTCGATAAACGCCGCCGCTCCGCCGAGCTTTTGCGCTTCGGCGATTATGTGCAGCGTTACGGTGGTTTTTCCGGAGGACTCGGGCCCGTAAATTTCGATTATACGTCCTCTCGGCATTCCTCCTATACCCGACGCTATGTCTATCGCCATACAGCCCGACGGGATCGTCTCGATGTCGAACGACGAATGGTCGGTCAGCTTCATTATAGAACCCTGACCGAACGTCTTTTCTATTTTGGCAATTGCGGCGTTAAGCGCCTTTTTCTTTTCTTCGTCCATTTTTGGTATCTCCTTGTTATCTTTTCTGTAGTATAATACATGTAATATGACAGCTGTCTGTCATATTAAGAAAAAAAGCTTGCAAATTCTTTTTCGTCCTTAAGTACGCAAATTATAAGATGAAGCGCGGTTTTTACGCCCTGCGTAATAATCTCGCCGCGCGAGCCTTCAAAGTTATATTTATAAAGGTGTATGCCGTTCAGCGAGCCGAGCGCAATGTAGCATTCGCCGACGGGGCTTCCCTCAGGGCCTGCGTACCCCGTGGTGGCGACGCTTAAATCCGCGCCCGATTCGGCAAGCAGATTGTACGACATTTCAAAAGCCACCTCCTTGCTCACCGCCGAATAGCGGGTCAGGAGCTTTTCGTCTACCTTGAGCCGTTTGGTTTTGGACTCGTTGCCGTAGGCTACGATGCCCTCGGCGACTATTTCGGACGCGCCGGGAAATTCGATTAACGAGCTTACCAGCCCGCCGCCCGTAAAGGATTCGGCAAAGGCTATTTTTTTGCCGCGCGTTTTCAGAAGCGCGCAAACGGTATGCGCCATATCCGTGTCCCCGACGGCGTAAACAAGCTTGCCGAGCGCTTTATGCACGTCGGACAGCAACGCTTCAAGCTCCGCCTTGTCGATCGACGCCGGATATCTGAGAATAACGTCGCATTCTAAGGGCGCGGGCTTGTAAGAAACGACGACTTTTTTGATGTGTCTGATATCCTTCAGAAGCGGCGCAATATCCGCAACCGCGGCGTTAAAGGTTTTGAAAACGTAACGCGAATATTTCGTGCGCATACGCGCCGACGCTTTTTTGAGCGCGCCGTCCGCGAACGCCTCCAGGCTCGCGGCGTCGGTATCGGTAAAAGCCGTAAAAATATTGTCCCGCTTGATAAAATTATCGTCGGGCGCGGCGTTAAGCAGAGCCTTTTCTCCGGCGCCCGCGCCGACGATTACGACAAGCCCCGCCGCCATAGTCGCAAAATCGTAGCACTGCAAAAAGCTCCCGGCGTCGGCAACGTTCAGCGTAAGAGCGACGGTCAAGCCCACGTCCTCCAAAAGCGAGGTAACGCCCGCTATAGAGGCGGCTTCACAATTGATAGATAATACGGCGGCCTTCATAGACACCTTAATTATCCTTTGCGGCAAAAACCCGCTTATTCTTGGCTATGTAATTTACTCCCGACACAACCGCGAGAATTACGGACACGCCGAAAAGCGCAAGCCCGGGAATATAGAAATAATTCACGCTTATATTCAAAAGCTCGGTAAGCTGCGCCGCCGCCATAAGTATAGGTACGGAAACGCACTGCATCAGCATTTTCAGCTTGCCTAATCTGTCGGCGGCAAGGATAACGCTCTTGCCCGCGGCGACCTGTCTGAACGCGCCTATGATAAGCTCGCGCGCATTAACCAAAAGCGCGCCGATAAGGAAATACAGCCTGAATTCATCCGGCGACTGATACGTAAGCAAAAAGAAAACCGAAATTATCAGCACCTTATCCGCTACCAGATCGAGGAACTTCCCGAGGTCGGTTACGAGATTATATTTGCGCGCGACGTGCCCGTCCAAAAAATCCGTAAAGGCGGCGAGGATAAAAATCCCCGTGGCGATCAGCTGACTGTACGCAAAGCCGAGCAGATAAAAAACACATACGACGGGGACAAGTATAATCCGCACCGTAGTAATAGCGTTAGGAACGTTCATATAACTATTTCTCCTTCTAGATCGTATCCGGACGCGCCCGTAATCCTTACGGGATAAAAGTTGCCGACGTACGCGAACTTAGCGCGGAAGTAAACGTTCGCGTCCACCTCGGGCGCGTTATACTGGCTTCTTCCGTAAAATAAATTTTTGCCGTAATCTATACCCTCGTAAAGCACCTTAAGCGTGCGCCCGATAAGCGACGAATTATTGTACGCCGCGACGGACTGCTGAAGCCCGACGAGTTTTTTCAGGCGGCGTTTTTTGACGGCGGCGGGGATTTGGTCGGGGAATTTGTAAGCGGGAGTACCGGCCTCCCTCGAATATGTAAAGAACCCCGCGTTATTCAGCTTATACTCCGAAATAAAATTGCAGAGGTTTTCAAAAGCCTCCTCCGTTTCTCCGGGGAAGCCCGTGATAAACGTAGAGCGTATGCTAATAGACGGCTCGGCTCGGCGCAGCTTGCCGATA
>JAITNT010000037.1 GCA_031290295.1 Clostridiales bacterium | reverse complement strand
GGGGGAGAGGACAAGAGAATGATTAGTAAGCGGCGAAGAAAGGAAAGCGCGGATAGAGTTAAACTGGATTGCCACACTTCGGCTACGCCTCGTTCGCAATGACAATAGCGGCTTTTAACCGAACAATACGAGTATGCAGTAATAACCCGGATAAGACTATGCCGTTGAAGTCCGCCCGAATGCGAAAAAGCGAGACGTAGCCGCCGCTAAGGCGGCGCAGCGAGCGCGCATTCGCGTCTGGGCGGATTAGCGGCGAAGAGATGTTTCGACTGCGCGATAGCATTGACATGGATAGGGTTTTAATGGTATTGCGTACGGAAGAACGGCGATAATGCAATTAACTTGAAGCGCAGCAAAATCGCATTTTTGCGGAGCGACCCCGTTGGAAGTCCGACTGAATCGGATTAAGCAAGCAAGGCACTAGCCGCAGCGCAGCGCCGATTCACGCTTGGTCGGTATCGCTTGGTCGGCTTTGCTAGTCTATTGAGGCAACAACGCGAGAGTTTCGCGGGCGATTACCAGCTCCTCGTCCGTCGGAATCAGTAACAGCTTAACCTTAGAGCCTTTAAGCGCGAAGTTTACCGCTTTGCCGCGCGGCAGATTGTTGTTATATTCCTTGTCAAGCTTGACGCCGAGAAATTCAAGCCCGTCTAAAACCTTTTCGCGGACGATAGGCGTATGCTCGCCTATCCCTGCGGTAAATACTATCGCGTCAAGCCCGCCCATAACGGCGGCGTACGCGCCTATATATTTTTTTACGCGGTAGGCGAACATATCGATCGCGAGCCGCGCCCTGTCGTTGCCGCCGTCCGCCGCCGCGATAAGGTCGCGAAAATCACTGCTGATACCGGAAATACCCGCGACGCCGCTTTTTTTGTTGAGGTAATCTAAAGTTTCCGAGACGGTCATGCCGCTTTTTTTCATAAGAAATTCGACGACGTACGGGTCGATATCACCGCAGCGCGTGCCCATAATAAGTCCCTCCAGAGGCGTAAGCCCCATAGATGTATCGACGGATTTGCCGCCGTCGACCGCCGTTACAGACGCGCCGTTGCCGAGATGACAGGTGACGATTTTCAGGTCTTTTATATCCTTTTTGAGAAGCCTTGCGGCCTCTTGCGAAACGTACATATGCGACGTGCCGTGAAAGCCGTATTTGCGTACCTTAAAATCGGAGTAGGCATCGTAAGGAATTGCGTACATATAGGCGTATCGGGGCATAGTGGAGTGGAACGCCGTATCGAATACCGCCGCCATGGGGGTGTCGGGCATAACCTCCTTGCAGGCGCGCATACCCATGGCGGTAGGGATAGCGTGCAACGGCGCAAGATCGCGGTTCCGTTCGCATATTTTTATAACGTTCTCGTCGATAAGCACCGAGGACGTAAAATCCTCGCCGCTGTGGACAACCCTGTGTCCTACGGCGGAGATTTCCGACATTTTTTTGATAACGCCGTATTCCTTATTGACCAAAGCGTCGAGAATAAGCCTTATAGCCGAGGTATGATCGGGCATATCCTCGTTAATTTCTACCGTCTTACCGCCGGAGACGCCTTTTAGAAGCGACTTGGGGAGCCCGATACGTTCGCAACCGCCCTTAGCAAGAACTTTTTTCTTCGCCATGTCGATCAACTGATATTTCACCGACGAGCTGCCCGCGTTAATAACTAATATTTTCATAAGTAATCCCTCTCTTTATTTCGATTGTACCGCGGTAATCGCGACTACGCTTACGATATCGTCAACCGAGCAGCCGCGCGACAAATCGTTAACGGGCTTGTTGAAGCCTTGACAAATAGGTCCTATCGCCTCCGCGCCCGCAAGCCTTTGCACAAGCTTATAGGCGATATTTCCCGACTGCAAATCCGGGAAAATGAGCACGTTAGCTTTGCCGGCTACGGGACTGCCCGGAGCTTTTAACCGCCCGACGCTCTCTACGATAGCGGCGTCCGCCTGTAATTCGCCGTCGATTTTAAGATCGGGGCGAAGCTCCCCGACGATTTTTACCGCTTCAACCACCTTGTCTACATATTCATGCTTGGCGCTGCCCTTGGTAGAAAAAGAAAGCATAGCGATTGTCGGGTCGATACCCGCGATATCCTTGGCGGATTGCGCGCTCGAAACGGCTATCGCGGCAAGCGCCTTAGAATCGGGATTGATGTTGACGGCGCAGTCGCCGTATACCATAACCCCGTCGGTACCGTATTTTGAACCCTCCAAAATCATAATAAAGCAGCTCGATACGGTGGAAATACCGGGCGCGGTTTTGATAATCTGCAACGCCGGTTTTAGCACGTCGCCGGTAGCGTTAATCGCGCCCGCGACCATACCGTCCGCTTCGCCGGACTGTACGAGTACGACGCCGAAATAAAGCGGATTAAGTATCAGCTTGTCCGCTTCCTCCTCCGTCATGCCCTTACTCTTGCGCGCTTCATAAAGAAACCCCGCGTACTTCTTGACGTCGGGGGTCGTTTTCGGGTTAACTATGCGTACCCCGGCAAGCTTAGCGCCGGGAACCCTTGCCGCGATAACCTTTTCGTCGCCGATAAGAATAACCTTAGCTATCTTTTCCCGGGCGATGATTTCGGCGGCGCGGATAGTCCGCTCCTCCTCACCCTCCGCTAACACGATGCGCTTGCCTGCCGCTTTGGCTTTTTGCTTGATACCTTCCATTAATTTGGACATTTTACCGACATTCCTTTGTTAATTTTTATTTTTTTGTGTTATACTGTCGTTTGTAAGAATTTAACAATAGACATTATAAAACAAATTTTTAATAATGTCAAAGTATAAGCGAGCTTTTTTATGAATAATGTTCATATTATTTGTTTTCGGAATTACATAAGTGCGGAGTCAGTCGGTGAGTAAATGGAAATAACGGCAATTATTTGTGAATATAACCCCTTGCATTTCGGACATGAAAAGCATATCAAATTCAGCCGCCGTGAATCCGACGCGGTAATCTGCCTTATGAGCGGCAATTTTTGCCAACGCGGCGAGCCGAGTATTGCCGACAAATACAG
>JAITNT010000025.1 GCA_031290295.1 Clostridiales bacterium | reverse complement strand
CGTCCTCGGATCCGCACATTCAGTCTATAACGGTTGCGAATATGGACGAGGGCGACGTGGTTATTCTCGTAAGCGTGAGCGGCAGTACCAAGGATATTTTGGACGTAGCCGCGCAGGCGAAAAAGCGCGGCGTTACTACGATCGCCGTAACCAACTATTTGAAATCCCCGCTTGTAAGGTACGCAGACTATGTGCTGTACAACTTGTAAAAGCCGAGCTTCTTCCCGCAACCCTCGGAAACGACGCCGGAATAATCGGCGCCGCGCATTTTCACCTAACATCACGGTTTCTGTAAGAATATAAACATATCATTAAATATACAATAACGAGAGGATAGAAACCTGTATGCTTCCCCGCGTATTTTGTTGTGGACGACTCCGCAACCTTCTTGCAATCCCGCAGCGATAAAATATTGTTTTATAGTTCGCTTGCAAAGTCGGCGAAAGTTATGTTACAATAATGCGTAATAGATGTGCGGCACGATATAAACACTCGGCAGTTTGCTTCGCTTAACGCCGTTATCGATACGGCGGGCGGACAAAAAACCAAACAAACGTTAATAGATTTTTATGATACGGTAAAAGGAGCGACGGTTATGGCGATAAACGCTTTGGATATGATAAAAAAGCACAGGATTGTGCCGGTGACAGCCGTGAACCGCCTAGAGGATACGGACATAATTTTGTCCGCGCTCTGTGACGGCGGACTGCCCGTCGCCGAAATAGTGTTCCGAACGGCTTGCGCGGGCGAGGCGATAGAGAGGGGAGTGAAAAAATTTCCGCACATGACGATAGGCGCGGGAACCGTCATAAATAAGGCGCAGTGCGAGCGGGCTATCGGGGCGGGCGCAGGGTTTATCGTAAGCCCCGGTTTTTCGCGGGAGCTTGCCGAAATTTGCGCCGCGCGCAAGGTTTTGTATCTGCCCGGCTGCGTTACGCCTACGGAAATAATGCTTGCGTTGGAATCGAATTTGGCTGTAGTAAAGTTCTTTCCCGCCGGAATTTACGGCGGCGTGCGGGCGCTAAAGGCGTTGTCTGCGCCGTTCGGCGCGGTCAAATTTGTGCCTACGGGCGGCGTGAACGAAAGCAACCTGCGTGAGTATTCGGAGTGCGAAAGCGTGCTTGCCGTCGGCGGCAGTTGGATGCTCGATACCTCGGACTATGCGCAGATAAAGGCGAAAACGGAACGGGCCGTCGCGATAGCCCGTTCGGCGGGCGGGGGCGAGCAAATATGAAGGTCGTAACATTCGGAGAAATAATGCTGAGGTTGACGCCGCCGGGGTATGCGCGGTTTTTGCAGGCGGACGCGTTTACAGCCTGTTACGGCGGCGCGGAGGCGAACGTCGCGGCGGGCTTGGCGAGCCTCGGCGTAAGGGCGGAATTTGTTACGCGCCTGCCGCAAAACGATATAGGGCGCGCCGCGCTTAATTCGTTAAGAAGGTACGGCGTAGAAACGGGCAACGTTGCAACGGGCGGCGGGCGCCTGGGGATTTATTTCTTGGAAAAAGGCGCGGGTGCGCGGAGTGCAAACGTTATTTATGATAGAGCCGATTCCGGCTTTGCGTCGGCAAAAGACGGCGATTTCGACTGGAACAAAATTTTTGACGGCGCGGATTGGTTTCATTTAAGCGGCGTCACGCCCGCGCTATCCGCCGCTATGCCCGCGATTTGCCTGAACGCCGTAAGGACGGCAAAGGAAAAGGGCTTGACCGTGTCGTTCGACGTGAATTACCGCGCTAAGCTTTGGAGCGTAAAAAAAGCCGCCGCCGCCTTGTCGCCGCTGCTGCCGTACGTTACCGTCTTTTTCGGTACCGATTGGGACGCGCGCGGGCTGTTCGGCGCGCCGGATTTACAAAGCCTTATAAAAACACATACGCTTCAAACTGCGGCACATTCCGTGCGCGGAGGCGATACATACGCCGGCGTGTTGTATAGCGGCGGCAAGGTATACCGTTCAAAAACGCACACGCTTGCCGTAATCGACAGAATAGGCGCGGGCGACGCGTTTTGCGCGGGGCTTATATATGCGTTGACGCGCGGCAAAGACGCGCAAGAGGCGATAGAGCTTGCGGCGGCGGCGGCGGTTCTGAAGCATACGACCGAGGGAGATACAAGCCTTGCAGGCGCGGAGGAAATCGAGCGTGCCGCAAATGGCGGAAGCTCGGGCGTCGTATTAAGATAATTTGAAATTGTTCCCCAAACGCCTTATCGGGCGGACTTCATAGGCATAGTCTTATCCGGGTTATTACGGTATACTCGTATTGTTCGGTTAAAAGCCGCCATTGTCATTGCGAGGAGCGTAAGCGACGTGGCAATCCAGACCCTCTTCGCCGCTTTCACCGCCCCGATACAATTCACTTGTCCTCTTCCCCCGCCCTCTCTCCCCTTCCTTCCCCGCCGTGCCGCCCCCGCCTAGCGACCGCCGGAAATACCCGGAGAGAGGGCGCGCCGATAGAACCGCCCCCGTAAATGTTTTGTGATTCAGTTGTCAATGTACACACGGAGTAACGCCCCGAAACACATCAAAACGTTCGTTCGTTAACCACCGTACCCGCATTATATCATACCCGAACATGCGTTTGCAAGTGTTTTTGACAGAAATCGTAAAATATTTTTTGCCAAATTTTACCAATTCTTCGAAACGTCGCCCCTATGTTCGTGTGCGGGCGTTGCGGGCATGGTCGGGGTAATTCGTATTCGGCGCGGACGTTGACCGGGTTTAATTGTTTACGGTGCGGGCGGCTGAATTTCTGAATTTTTGACAGTAGAATGATAATTTCGGGGCTTGTCTATTTTACGTCGGAAGCGTATAATTAAGTTTATAAAATTACACAAAAAACAATGGAAAATGCCGACAGGGCGCTTACCTTGCGCGAGAACTTGCACCCGTAACCTGAATCGGCGTTTTTAACGGAGGGGTTGCAATGAAAATCGGCGTACTGATAGAGAGCTTCAAGAAGGATTTTCGGACTGCTTTGAAAACGGCTGCGGGGCTGGGCGCCGAGGGTATTCAGGCTTACGCTAATAGCGAAACGATTTACGCCGGAATGACCGCGGCGCAAATTGCCGAGGTGAGGGGGCTGTTGAACGGGGAGGGTATGGAAATATCCGCGCTTTGCGGTGATTTCGGTTGCGGAATGTATTACCGTCCGTCGGAACGGAGAGCCGATATCGAAAGAGAAAAGCGGATACTGGAAATAGCCAAGGAATTGGGGACGGACATTGTAACGACGCATATCGGCGTTGTGCCGGAGGACGCGCATACGCCGCAGTATGAGAGTATGCACGGCGTGTGCCGCGAGCTTGCCGGCTTTGCGGATTCTATAGGCGGACATTTCGCCGTGGAGACGGGACCCGAAAAAGCGACGCTTTTGAAGGTCTTTTTGGACGGTTTGCAAAGCAAGGGCGTGGGCGTGAATTTAGATCCCGCGAATTTGGTGATGTGCGCGGGCGACGACCCCGTGAGAGCGGTTTATACATTGAAGGATTACATTGTCCACACGCACGCAAAGGACGGCGTACAGCTGCGGCGGTTCGACACAAAAGCCTTGTATGCGGCGGAATTTTTCGGGTTGAAGCCCGAACGCTGGGACTGCATAAGGGAATTGCCGTTGGGAGCGGGCGGCGTCGATTGGGACGCGTATATCGCGGCGCTAAAAGCCGTAGGTTACGACGGCTATCTGACGGTAGAGCGCGAGTGCGGCGAAAAACCGGAAGCGGATATTGCTGCGGCGGTTCGGTTTTTGAAAAAATACGGACTTTGACAAAAAAAAGACGGGGAAGAATTTGGTGACATGAGGAGGTTCGGTATCGGTATGAAAACATTGAATATTGCCGTCATAGGGGTCGGAAGTATTTCGGAAGCGCATATAAGCGCGTATCAAAAGCACCCCGCCGTTAGGTTGCTTGCTTTTTGCGACATTAACGACGCGGTTTTGGAGGCAAAGGGCAAAAAACATAACGTGACGAAGCTGTACAGCGACTACAACGTCATGCTTAAGGAGCTGCCCGAGCTTGACGCGGTAAGCGTTTGCGCGTGGAACAGCGAGCACGCGCCGATTTCAATTGCCGCGCTGAACGCCGGCAAGCACGTACTGTGCGAAAAGCCTATGGCGACGAACGCCGCCGACGCGGCGCGAATGGTTGCGGCGGCAAAGAAAAACGGCAAAAGGCTGATGATAGGCTTTGTACGGCGGTTCGGTAACGATTGCGCGATCGTCAGGGATTTTGTGCAGAACGGCAGCTTGGGCGAGATTTATTACGCAAAGGCGTCGTATATAAGGCGCAACGGCTTCCCGGGCGGTTGGTTCGGCGACCTTAAACGCGCGGGCGGCGGGCCTATGTTCGATTTGGGCGTGCACGTGATCGACCTGGTTCGGTATCTCATGGGGAATCCTAAGCCGGTTTCGGTGTACGGCGTGACCTTCTCTAAGCTGGCAGGCGGACGGGCGTTAAAAAGCCGCGCGCAATATCAATCCGTTTCGACACAAGGGGCGGGCGAGGTTTTCGACGTGGAGGATTTTGCCGCCGCATTGATACGGTTTGATAACGGCGCCGCGTTGAACGTCGAAACAAGCTTCGCGCTGAACGTCAAAACCGACGAAGGAAAAATAGAGCTGTTCGGTACAAAAGGCGGAGTAAGGCTGGATCCCGAATTTGAGTTTTATTCTGCAATTAACGGATATCCGGCGAACATAAAGCTGGCGACGCCGACGGCGTTAAGCTTCCTCGATTTATTCGACAATGAAATTCATCACTTTGTCGATTGCTTGCTAAGCGGTGCGGAGTTCAGAGCGCCTATGGAGGACGGCGCGGAAATCATGCGGATTTTGTCCGCCGTATACGAATCCGCGGCAAGCGGCCGCGAGGTTTCGCTTTTGTAAGAGCCGGGGGTGTTTTTTCTGAAAGGTTGCTTTGTCTGTTGCGGAATCGGCGCATTTGAGGTATAGTAGATTAGTCTAGTATAGATATCGAGAATAATCGTCGGTGAATTTTCGACGGAGGGGGCGGATATGAACGAATCGCGGAGCTATGTTTTTTATGAGGGCGTTGCCGACGACGACGATTACTTTTATTTCAGGCTGCGTCGGGACGACCGTACGCCCGGGCATTTCCATAACAGTATGGAGATATTCTTTGTCAAGGACGGCAGCTCCGCCGTCACGGTTAACGGCGCGGAGCGACTGCTTACAAAAGGGGAAATCGCGGTTTCGTATTCGCTGGACGTGCATTCATATTGCGCCCGCGACAGCTCGGAAACCTACGCTATACTGTTAGGGCAAAAATATTGCGCGCGTTTTCTGGACGCATACAAGGGGCGGCTCGACAGCTTTTTGCCGGTTTGCGGCGGCACGGAGAAAATATTCGGTCTTTTGGAACGGTTCGATCGGGAGCGCGCGGATTTTAACAAGCTTATGCTGCGAGGCTTCGCCGATTATTTACTTGGCGTTTTGGCGAGGTATTATCCGATTCGCCCGGCGGTGCGGAACAAAAAGAATGAATTGCTGATCGACGTTTTGTCGTATATTAACGAGAATTTTACGCGTGATATTACGTTGAAAATTTTGGCAAAGCAATTCGGATATGCGCCCGGCTATTTTTCGTCATTGTTCAATACCTATGTCGGCATGCATTTGAAGGACTATATCAACCGTTTGCGCGTAGGAAAGGTCAATCTGCTGACGGCGCAGAACGCGGATATTACGCTCACCGCGGCGATTATGCAAAGCGGTTTTTTAAGCGCCGAGTCGTATTACCGGGCAAAGCGGCGGTTCGGAGGTACAAAAAACCGATAGAGTCGCAGCGGCAAAATTGTCGCCGTTCCGCCGCGCCGACGCCGGTCGGCTCACGGGTCTAATATGTATTTTTCTTTATGCAGCTTGAGGCGGAAAGGGAGCTTGCCTTTCGGGGAGAAATTTCCGGCTAAAACGTCTATCGCGTATGTCAGGGATTTTTGCGCGGAGTAGCCGAAAATGATACGGGGGATGTAGGGGAGGGCTTCTGCCGCGCACGGGTTGCCGAAATGAACGAGGGCGCTTACCTTGTCGGAGGCGACGAGGGCGGATATGACGGATTCGACGCGGCGTGTAAGGCAATCGGTGCCCAGATAGCAGGAGGTTTTGCAGTAGGTGACGAGAATTACGTCAGAAAAACCGGCGGCTTTGTAAAAAAGACGGTCGTTCTCCTCCGCGGTAGGGAATTCCGACAGCTCGACGATTTCGCACGCAGGGAATTCCTCGGCGATTTTGTCCTCTAATATTTTGGGGTAATACCATTCAGAATTGTTTATTTCGGCGGCAACCGTCGCGGCTTTACCGTAATTTTGCGGGGTAAGCACTACGAATAAGCGGCGTTCGTCCTTTGCGGGCGGAGGAACGGCGCCGCGGGAAATTTCGGTAATGCAATCCTTAGCGACGGCTCTGTCGTGCGCAAGCAAAGCATCTGTAACCGTAAGCGGAAATTCGGGGGCTTTGGCGGTAAAAAGCTGCGCCGTCCGCACGCGCGCGTAAGCCTCGTTGATACGCGCTTGCGATATTCTGCCTTCACGGTATGCCTTCACAAGGTATTCGTAGCTTTGCTTCAGCCCGAGTCTGTAGCTAGGCAGAACGATATCCGTTCCGGCGTTTATTGCGAGGACAAGGCATTCTAATTCGCCGAATTTTTGCACGATTCCCATCATGGCGAGGCTGTCGGAAAAAATCAGCCCGTCGAAGCCTTGTTTTCGTATTATGCCGTGCAATTTCGGAGAAAGGCTCGCGGGGTATTTGCCGTCGATATTCACAAATCTGCGGTGCTGGGTCATTATGCCGCTCAAATACCCGCTTTTGTCGATTCGGATATACGGCTGAATGTCGGCTTCGAGCAGCTCCTTTTCGCTTAAAAAGGAAACGCCCTCCGCCATGTGGGTATCCATGGGCACGTCCTCGCCGCCGGGGTAATGCTTGGCGGCGCAGACTATTCCCGCCTCATAAAAGGCCCGGCATATTTGCTCCGCAAGCTTAGAGACGCCTTCGGCGCTGTCGCCGAGCTTTCGGTCAATACTCGCGGGGGCGTTACTGCGTTTGAGATCGACGACGGGCCCCCAAATTGTATTGTAGCCGTTAACGCGGGCGTTGATTGCCGTCGCCTTGGCGAAGGAGTACGCGTATTCGGGATTATCGGTCGCCGCAAGCGAAATCATCGGAAAGCCGCCCAAATCGCTGCCGGGATAGCCTTTTTCCATATCGTTGCCGATAAGAACGGGATAATCCGCTCGGCTTTTCAGCCCGTCTATAATCCGCTTTGAACCCGGCGTAACGGAAACCTGAACGCCGCCCAGGCTTTTGTTGCGCAGCATTTGCCCGACAAAGGCTTTTTGCTCCGGGGTATCGCCGGGGTTGCGGGCAAAAATTAACTGCCCTATTTTTTGTTCTGCGGTTAAGCTCCCGGTCATAGGCGTTATTCGTCCTTGTTTTTTAGCGTCATAATAATCGACTGGTTGGAATCGCCCCAGTTTTTGCCGAAAATATTTATTCCGCCCTTATGGGTCGCGTCCTTTTTGATTCCGATACTTAATTTTATAGGCTCGTTTTTTTGCAAATTCAAATCGGCGATCGTTACGTCCTTGCTATGGAGAATATCGTCGACACAGCACCCGTGTTCGTTGACGGAAAACTTCTTCAAAATTCCGAATTGCGTGCTGTTGATATACCAAAAATCGGGAGTATATCTTCCGCGCCTGCCCCCGAAATCACCGGGGGACGTGTAGGTTGCGATCTCGATATCGTTAATCCAAATAGTGATGTCGCTGGGCCAATCGTTTCGGTAATAAACGGCCTCGGAGCATAACTCGAACGAAAAGGCGATATCCTCAAAGGCGGTATCGGCAAGCGAAGTATTAGGGAAGATATAGGTAATAATGCCGTTTTGAAACCATAAAATTTCCGCGTTGACTCTTTCGGGCAGATAGAACGACGAGGAATTGTCGTAGCTCCCGATTGCTCCCGTCAAGCTTGCAAGCCCGCAAGGCGTTTCGATTTTGCATTCGCTGTAATAGCCGACCGGCATTTCAATTTTGGTAAACTTCTTGGCGTCGAGATGAATTTCGTTGTAAAAATTAATGGTGACGCTGGAAAGCGATTTACAGCAAAGCTTTATTTGTCCCTTGATACTCGGCTTGTAATCGATGAAAATCAGCTGGGTTTCCTGCAAAAGGGAGCAATGCGACGCAGTCGTTGAAAGAGGGAGGTCAAGCTTCTCCGCAATTTCCGCGATAGTCATGGGCTTTTGACAAATCAGGTGTAGAATTTTAATTCGCTCGAGAGAAGAAATCGCCTTGCAAATTCTGGAAAATTCCTCTTGCTTGTCCGTTTCGGAAATGTTAAATACAAAATTTTTGTTTGAGTTAATTAAATCGCCCACTGCAGTTACTTCCTTATATTTTTGGAAACGGTATCCGCCGAAACACGATTTCTGTTAACAGCGTTCCGGAGGCGGATACGGGCTTAGCGTGTCTTACATGCAAATATTATCGACCCTTCACCTCTAATATAAATGAAAGTATTTGATTTGTCAACAGTCCGGTAAAAAATCAGCTCGCGAAAATATTGTAAATTGTCGCGGGAATTTTCCAAAAAACCTGTAAGGTCATTGCTATTGACAAAGAGAAATTATGTGTTAGAATGAGATAGTAAGAAGCGGTCTTACCGCTCTTTGGAGGTAACGTACTTGTTATGAGATTATTGCCCGCATATCCGTTGTTTTTGAAGAACCCGTATTTTTCGATATGGTCAAGATCCGACGTGCTTACCGATAGCGATACCACCTGTTGGCAAAACGACCGTAAGCCTCTCTACGGCACAATCGCCGTAGACGGTGAAAGCTACGTCTTTTTAGGAAAAAAGAACGGATACAAGCGGCCGGAGCAGACGAAGCTTTCGTTGACGGCGTTCAGCACGGACTATTCCTTCGCCGGGGACGGCTTCACTCTGGATGTTTCCTTTGTTTCGCCGCTTCCGCCTAACGACATAGATTTGATGTCCAACCCCGTTTGTTATCTGAAATACGCCTTTAGTTCCATAAAACCCGTGAAGCGTCTTTGCATTACGCTGTTTGCGGGCGAGAGCTTATGCTATAATTCGGAGAGGGGCAACGGCTTTATGCGGGGCGACGTGTTTAAGCTGAACGGACGCGAGGTCGCATATTTCGGTAAGGACAAGCAGGATATTTTCTCTCATTCCGCGGATTTGATAGGCGCGGACTGGGGATATTTATACATATCCGGCGGCAAATGCAATTATTTCGGGGAATCCGATTTCGACGCCGTCGCAAAAGGCGGCGAAAAAAGTATTTATAACGCTGACGAAATTCAATACATAAGCGCATCGGATTTGCACTCAAACTGCACCGCCGCTTGCGGAAAATTATTAATTGCGTTCGACGAGCTTTGCTCCGTCTATTATTACGGGGCGTTTCTCACGGGCTATTATTACAGAGCGGGAAAATCGACCGTTGACGCTATAGAGGAAATTTATCGCGATTTCGATACGGTAGAGCGGAAGTGCAGGGATTTTGACGGCGATTTGAAGCTGAAGGCGCGCGAATACGGCGAGGATTATTTATTGCTTTTGTACGCCTCTTTAAGGCAGTCCGTCGCGGCGCATACCCTTGTTCAGGACGGAAAGGGCAGGCTGTTGTTTTTGTCTAAGGAATGCGGCTCGGACGGCTGTATCGCCACCGTCGATATCAGCTATCCGTCGATGCCGTTGTATCTTCTGTACAACCCTAAGCTGGTGGAAGGAATGCTTTATCCGATTTTTGATTTTGCCGGAATGCCCGTTTGGGAATACGATTTTGCTCCGCACGACGCGGGCGTATATCCGTTTTGCTGCGGGCAGTATTACGCGATATACAATAAAACGGAGGGTAGGTATCAAAAGGCGGTCACTTACAACGTTTGCGACGGAGGAGTGCTTCCGCGCTACTATACGTATCCGGCGGGCAGCGAGCTTTATAATATGGACAAACAAATGCCGATCGAGGAATGCGGAAATATGCTTATACTGTCCGCGCTGGCGGCAAAATATACGGGAAGCGTCGAATTGCCCGCAAAATATTTCAATTGTCTGCAGCTTTGGGCGGATTATATTTGCAAGAAGGACGTTTATCCCGAGCGGCAGCTTTGCACGGACGATTTTGCGGGACATCTGAATAACAATATCAATTTGGCGATTAAGGGCGTTATCGGCATAGGCGCGTTCGCACAAATTTGCGAAAGGCTCGGAAAGCGCGATTTAGGCGTTAAGTACCGCGCAAAAGCGGAGGAACGCGCCGCGGTTTTGGAGGCGTATGCAGGGGAGGGCGTGTTGCCGCTGTCGAAGTCCTGCGATACTCCCTCGTTCAGCTTGAAATACAATTTCTATCCCGATTTGCTGTTGGGAACAAGGCTTTTTTCAAGAGAGCTTATGAGCAGGGAATTCGACGAATATATGCGGAATTTCGGCAAATACGGCTATCCGCTCGACAGCAGGGCGTTGTATACTAAAAGCGACTGGGAAATTTGGACGCTGTCGCTGACTCCCGATTTAGGCAACCGCCGCAAGGTGATAAAAGCCCTTGCCGCGTATCTGAAGGAATCGCCCGACAGGGTGCCCTTTTCCGATTGGTACGACAGCGTAAGCGGCGAGAGCTGCAGGTACGGCGGCGGCAAAATGTTCGTCAACAGAAGCGTTCAGGGAGGCTGCTTTGCGCTGTTATTGAACGGCTAAAATTTTTATTAAAGGGGACATGTATGAAAAAGCTATCTAAGGTATTAAGCGTGATTTCGGTTTTGATTCTTATCGGCGCGGCGGTTTCCGGCTGCGGACGGGGAAGCTCCGCGACGGAGAAAATCGACGAAACAAAAACGCAGCTGTACGTCGCGATTTTTGAGGGCGGTACGGGAGATGCCTGGCTCAAAACCTTAAAGGCGAAATTCGAGCGGGCGTATGCCGACGTTTCCTTTGAAAACGGCAAGCTCGGCGCGCAGATTATCATCGATTCCAGCAAAAATGCAGGAAGAACGGTTTTGGATTATATCGCGGGCGACAGCAACGACGTGTATTTTAACGAGGGAATCAGCCTGAATACCTTTGCTTCGCAGAAATATGTGCTGCCGCTCGACGATATTTGCGACGAGCCGCTCTCGGACGGCAAAACGATAAGAAGCAAGCTTTCAAGCGACCAAATTACTAATCTTACCGCGCTTGACGGGCATATATACGGTATTCCGCATTACGAGTGCTACGGCGGCGTCAATTACGATAAGGATTTGTTTTCCTCTAAAAGGCTTTATTTTGCTTACGACGCGGAAAACAACGGCGGCGAGGCAAACGAATTTATCAAAAAAAGCTCGGACGCGAGGTCCTGCGGTCCCGACGGAGCGAGGGGAACGGAGGACGACGGGTTGCCTTCGTCGTTAGAAGAATTTTATCTGTTGATGGAAAAAATGGTTGAAATGAGCATCGTTCCCTTTGTTTGGACGGGTAAGACCTCGACGTATACCGAATATTTACTTAACGCTTTTTATGCCAACTGGATGGGGTACGAGGAATTCAGCGAGAATTTTACCTTTAGCGGCAATACCGAAATTATTTCTAAAGCCACGGCTACAACTAACGGTTACACCTTTGAAACGGACAGAATCGATATTCAAGAAAGCAACGGTTATATGCTCACAAAGCAGACGGGCAGATATTACGCCTTGGAGCTTCTGCATAAGATAATGACGAATCCCGCCTACTATTATTCAAAAAGCACGCAAATTACCTTTTCGCACTTAGACGCGCAGGAAGCCTTTGTTTATAGCCGCCTGGACACCAAAATGCAGCCTATCGCAATGCTTATCGACGGCAGCTGGTGGGAAAACGAGGCCTCCGACCCGATTGCAAGAACGATTAAGGCGTACGGAAGCGACGCCGAAAACAGGAATTTCGGGTTCATGCCCTTGCCGGTGCGGGTCGGCGGCTCGGTCGCGGAGGGCGGCGGAAAAGCCCTTACCTTATTCGACCACATGGGCTCGTACGTGATTATTAACGCAAATACGAAGAATACGCCGAAAGAGACCCTGGCAAAGCAATTCGTCAAGTACGCGTATACCGACGAAAACCTGCAAATGTTTACGACGACTTCGGGTACGGCGAAGGCCGTCGCTTACGACCTTACCGCGGAGCAGGTTAGTTCCTTGAGTCCGTATTCGAGATCGGTATGGAATTTGAGAAATAACCCGAGCGTTAATATCGCCTCGGCAAACAGCCCGAACGAAATGTTTATCAACGAGGAGGTCGCTTTGAAGCTCGCATGGAGCTCGGTTATAAGGAATCAAAATTACCTGTCGCCGTATTCGGCGTTTCGCGATTCCAAAACCGCCTACGACGTGTTCGGCGGAATATACGAGCTGACCCTCTCCGGTTGGTCCGATTACGGCGAATATTTTAAGGCGTAAGGGGCTTTAGATGAAGAAATTGACGGGAAGACAAAAGACAAAAATTAAATCCGCCGCGTTTTACGTTTCGCTGGTGGGTCTTCCCGTGCTGCAATTTTGTATCTTCTATATCGGCGTAAATCTTAATTCGATTTTGCTTGCCTTCAAAGCTTACGACATGGGAGCGGGCGAGTACGTCTTTTACGGGTTAAATAATTTTACCAAGGTCTTCAGGGATTTCGGCACACTGGCTTACCTGGGCTCGGCGATAAAAAATTCCCTGATACTTTACGGAGTGTCGATTTTGGTAGCCTTGTTTTCTACGTTTTTCAGCTTCTATATCTATAAAAAGCGATTGCTCGGCGGACTCTTCAGATTTATTTTGTTTTTGCCGCATATCGTCTCGGCGCTTGTTTTTTCGTTGATATTCATGTATTTTACGGACGAGGTAATCCCGTTTTTTGCCGATAATTTGTTTCATACCGCGATGGAGGGACTTATTTCTAACCCCAAAACGCAGCTCGGCGCGGTTTTATTTTTCACGTTTTGGACGGGCTTTTCCACGCAAGTACTGATGTTTTCGAGCAGTATGAGCGGTATTTCCGATTCGGTAATCGAGGCGGGCATAATGGACGGCGTAACGCCGCTTAAGGAGTTTTTCTATATCGTCGTACCGATGGTGTGGTCGACGCTGTGTACTTTTCTGGTCGTAGGCGTTGCGACTATCTTTACGGCGCAGATGAATTTGTTCAGCTTTTTTGGGACAAGCGCGGAGTACGGCGTATATACCTTCGGTTATTATCTGTACCGCGCCGCAAAATTAGCCGGCGTGAGCGATTATCCGTATCTTTCGGCGACGGGATTGGTATTGACGGCGGTCGCCATTCCGTTATCCTTTTTGGCGAGGTTCGCGCTTGGGAAAGTCGGACCGCACGCGGACTAGGGGGATGTAGAATGAGTACTTTAAGCGTTAAAAGAAAAACGAACGGCAAAAAAACATCCGCGTTGTATACCGTACTTTTTTGTATTTTATTACTCTACGTTATATCTCTCGTCGCATTGTTGCTTTGGGGCATAATGACCTCGTTGAAATTACAAGAGGATTTCCGCGTAAATAAGGTCGGGTTTCCGAATCCCCTCGTATTCGATAATTTCAAAACCATTTGGGATAACTTCATGGTGGCGCGCATGATTAACGGCGTCCGCCGCGAAATATATGTGGAGCAAATGCTTGTTTATACGGTCTTATACACCGTCGGCGGCGCGTTCTTTTCGACGTTGGCGGTTTTGCTTACCTCCTATGCGGTGGCAAAATTCAATAATATATTCAGCAAGATAATATATTTTATCGTCATAACGACTATGATTTTGCCGATTGTAGGCGCGGCGCCCTCGGAAATTTCGCTTTTGAGAGCCTTGGGTCTGTACAACACGATTTACGGAAGCTGGATACAGAAGTTTAACTTTTTGGGGTTGTATTTTTTGGTTATGCACGCGACCTTCAGGGGGATTCCTAAGGAATATTGGGAGGCGGCGTATATCGACGGCGCGGGAAAGTGGCGGACGTTGTTAAGCATTATACTGCCCCTTGTCAAGAACGTGCTGTTCACTATAATGCTGATAAAGTTCATTGATTTATGGAACGATTACCAAACGCCGCTTCTGTACCTGCCGTCCTACCCTACGTTAGCGTTCGGCGTTTATGAGCTTTCTATCGCCACAAATCAGGCGCTGTCATATATTCCCGTGCGATTGGCGGGCTGTATGATGCTGTTAATCCCTATACTGATAGTGTTTTTTATCTTCAAAAACAAAATAATGGGGAACATTTCAATCGGCGGAATTAAGGAATAAATAAAGGGGAGAAATATGATGACGAAACAAAAAATTTTGAATAAGAGAATCGCGTTTGTTTTACTGGCGGCTTTAATCGCGGCGACGGGCGCGTTAGGCTTGCATTTTACTTTACGCGGGAGCGTTAACGCGGACTCTGCGGTTATCGGAGACCTGTATTCGGTAAGCGGCAAAAATTCCTCCGTTTCTTACGGACGGTATCCGTCTACTCCCAACACCGCCGGTGTTCAGGTGCATTTAGGCAAGGGCGATAAGTTCGTTTATAACAAAATTATAAATGTAAACGCGTTAAGCGCGACGGACAGCCTTTTGAGGTTTTATGTTACCCCTAACAACATCGGCACGCCGGATGCGGATAAGATTACGGTTACGCTTACCGACGTCCACGATGCGGATAATTACATTACGACTACCGTCAAAAAGGTCGCCGCCGCCGTTCCGGGCGCCGCATGGGCGGAGAGAAACACCTACATAACCGCCGGTGCAAACGGGCAGTACCAGGTAGGTCTTGAAAAAAGCAGCGCGACTACGAACGTAAACTACATCGTTTTTGACGGCGCGGGTTATCTTTATCACAGAAACGACATGTACGGCGCGGGCGTTACCTACTCTCTGCCGGGATGGCCCGATTACGAGGATATTTCCGCCCCGAATATAGACGCTTCCGTACTCGATACGCAAATAATGTCGCTTCAGCTTGACTATGCCCAAAAGGCGATGTACGCCGCGACGACAAAGACCGCGCGTTCGATTATTACCGATTTCGATTCCGAAGCCTTATACGATTCCGATTTGTGGCAAGGCTTCACTACGGGCGAGTTCAATATTTCGATCGGCGGCGCAAATTATAACGCGGATTCCCTTAATATCGTAATAACGGATTTGGTCGGGTCTACCGCCGCGGAGTTAGAGTCAAATCTGCTGATTGACGCGGAAGGACCGGTTATTTCGATAGATTTTGACGGTTACGAGGAGAGCGGACTGCCTAACGCGGTCGCCGGCCGACCGTACAGACTTTTTTCCGCGACGGCGCGCGACGTTTATGACGGAGCCTGCGCGGTAGTATGCAAGGTTTATGACGCTTCAAACAACGAAATCGCGGTTGCGAACGGCGCGTTTGTACCGCCGACTGCCGGGAATTACACGCTCGAATACGCCGGCTCGGATAAATCGCATAACGTAACTACCGAACGCGTTACGGTTGCCGCCCTTGCCTCAACCGCCGCCGGGCTTGGCATTACCTTGAATAAGAGCGCGGCAAACGAAAGCGGCGCCGTCGGTAAGCCCATACCCGTCGCGGCGTTCTCCCTGCAAAACGCAATAGGCAGAACCGCGGTAAATATCGAAGCCGTAGGCGTAAGCAACGGCGTCCGTTATGAAATCGACGCCGACGCCTTAACCTTCAGACCGATGTATTCGGGCGGATATACCGTTACTTATAACTATGAGGATTATGTTTACAGCCTTACCGAAAGCTACGCGGTCGCCGTTGCCGACAGCGCGGAGCCGGTTATTTTGCAGGATATTTTGCTGCCTAAATATTTCGTGAGGTATTGCGGCTACAATATGCCCGCGGTTACGGGATATAAATTCGTGAACGGCGCGCCCGTAGAAACCGCCGCCGAGCTTACCGTAGCGGAGCAGGGCAAGACGACGACGGTAACGGACGGGTACTTCACCCCGACCAAGGCCGGCAGCGCGACGGTTACTTATTCCGTTAGCGGCGGGGCGTACGTTTGTAAAAAGAGCGTCGAGATTCCTATTGTAAACGTCGGCTACGGCGGAACGCTGAAAATCGGCGATTATTTCTATACAAGCCAGTTCACTTACGGCGCGACAAAGAATTATATAGACTTTAACGCCGTTTCGGGCGCGGTAACGGGCGGTACCGCGTCTATGGAATTTGTCAACAAGCTGCCTGCGTTTGCTTTTTCTACCTCCTTTACCGCGGTGCCGGGCAGTACCGACTACGACAAAATCAACATTTGGCTTACCGACAGCGTAGACGCGTCGATTCGCGTCAAAATAAGCTTCGTTAAGACGTCGTCAGGTATCACTACGGTTATATTGAACGACGACGTCGCAACCGCGACGCCCGTCAGCGTCGGCTTTTCTAACGCGGCAACCCCGTTTACACTGGATTATGACGGGGTTAAATCGTTCACCGTGCAGTCCTCAAAAACCCTGACCGCGGGTAAAACCGCGGACGGCAAGGTCTTTAACGGCTTTGGGAGCAGCTATGTCTATATGACGGTGGAGGCGTCGGGTATCGCGGGAGATGCGGGGGTCAGAATGGTTAAGCTTTGCAAGCAAAGCATTACCAACGCAAGCGGCGATTATATGGAGCCGATTTATTTTGTAAATACGTCGGCGGGCAACAGGGCGATTAACGCCGAATTTACAATTCCCGCGGTGTACGCGGCGGACGTTCTCGATCCGCATATCACTTTTTACCTAACGGTGACGGCGCCGGACGGCGGTATCGTTGCAGCTAAGGACGGCGTCGTTCTGAAGGAAACCGACCCGACAAGAGCGTACGGTATCGTGCTCGGGCAATACGGAAGCTACAGAATCTCATATTACGCGGCGGATTCGATGGACACCGACGAGCCGAACGTATCGAGCGTTACCTACGTGTTGACCGTAGTCGACACCGAGTCGCCGACCGTTTTGATACTGAACCATGTTACCCGTGCAAGGGTCGGTGAAAAAATAGAAATTGCAAAATTGCACGTTCAAGACAACGCAAGTACGAGGTTCTCGCTCTTTGTCGCGGTGCAGCTGCCTAACGGGGAATACGCCGCTATGACTTATACGGTTACGGACGGCGAAACCTTTGAATCGACGGAGGTTACCGCGGGGAGCTTCACGGCAAGCGCGGCGGGCATATACACCGTAACTTATCTAGTGCGGGACGAAGCGGACAATTTCACTGTGGTAAGCTACGGCATAACGGTAGAATAGGGAGAGGGACAATGAATAAAAAGCTTTTAACGGTTATTATATCGGCGTTATGCGGGTGCTTGAGTATAACGGGCTGCAACGGCTGCGGCGGGAATACCGATACCCCGGACGGCGGGGTAGAAAGCAACATGCCCGATTACACGGACAGGGTGACGGCGACGACCTCCGTACCCGACGCTGAGGGGACGGTTCATATCTATAATATCACGGAAACATCAGATTATATTATGCGAAACGGCTATACCGATTACAAAATCGTCATTCCCGTGAACGCCGATTCCCGGGAAACGCTGGCGGCGGAGGAGTTCAAAAGCTTCTTCAAGGAAGCGACCTTTGTCACTTTGGAGATTATAACGGACGCGGCGGCGACGTGGTCCGCGGCGCAAAAATATTTTGTGTTCGGCGACTCTGCGCTTCGCGTACCCGCGGGCGTTACCGCGGACTACGCCGTGTTGGACGTTCAGGGCTTCGTTATTAAAACGGTCGGAAAAAGTATTTTTATAACCGGAGCGGATAATTACGGTAAGGAAGGCACGCTTTGGGGCGCGTACGAGCTGCTCTACAGGCTTTTCGATTTTGATTATTACGGTACGGATACGTATGCTTTGAACACGGACGTGAAGGATATCGGGCTTTATAATTACGATATTACCGACGTGCCCGATTTTCAATACCGAATACAGGGCAACGGTTATATACGCTACAATACGAACACCCGCAACAGAATGAGATACGCCAACTCCACGGATTATTGGGTCAGCGGCGGCAAGATTTCGCAATGGCATAACTCGTTCGAGTATCTGCCGAAGGCGACCTATCAGAAGACGCACCCGGAGTGGTATTCCGACGACGGCAGTCAGCTTTGCTATACCGCCCACGGCGACGCGGACAGCTTTGACGAAATGGCGGCGGTTTGCGCCGACGTGATAAAAACCGAGCTGATCGGCGACCCTTATCACAATATGCTCAGCCTGTCCATTCAGGACAATCAGAAATTTTGCACCTGTGCCGCCTGCGCGGCGGAAAACGAAAAATATAACGGCTCGAACGCCGCCGTCGTTATTAAGCTTTTGAACGGAATAGCCGACAAGCTTAACGTTTGGTTCGGCGCTCCGGAGGGCGAGCCTTATCAAAAAGATTTGAAGCTGTTGTTCTTTGCTTACCACGCTACGAATACGCCGCCCGTTTCGCACGACGCGGCGACCGGCGAATACGCCGCGGTAGACGATGCGGTGCTTATGCGCGGCGCGGATTCCGCGAACGGCAAATATGTTACGGTCGCGCCGTATTTTGCCGAGACAAACGGCGATTATACGACAAGCTTTTTTGACGCGGCGAGTGTGAACGCGGCTTACGCCTCTAACCTGAAGGGTTGGGCGGCAATTTCCTCGGAGGTTTATTGCTGGTTTTATCAGACTAATTTTAACTATTATCTTGTGCCGTACAATACCTTCAACGCAATGCAGGACACCTATAAATTTATCAAAAATTGCGGGGCAAAATTTTTGATGGATCAGGGGCAGTTTAACAATCAGGGGGAATCCGCCGCGTGGACTACGCTAAAGGGCTATCTGACGGCAAAATTCTCATGGAATGTTAACGCGGACGGCGAAACGCTGATTAAAAGGTTTATTAAGGGCTATTACGGTGAGGCCGCCGAGGCGCAGATGACGGAGGTGTTTAATTCTTACAGTGTATGGGCGACGTATCAGAACAAGCTTTTGGGTTACGCCGGCTCGCGATCGGTGTTCTATAACGCCGCGCAAAAATCCTTATGGCCGCGGCAAATGCTTATCGCATGGAAAAACAGTCTGGACGCCGCGGAGAAAGCTCTGTCGCCGCTCAAGGTCTCCGACCCCGACGGCTATAACCGCTATACGCAGCATATCGGTACGGAAAGAATCTCGTACGATTATCTGCTGCTGCTGCTGTGGAGCGTGGATTTGACGGACGGCGAGCTTGCCGCAATCAAAACTCAATTTAAGAACGATATAAGGCTGAGCGGCATTACAAGGGCGTCGGAGACGATGACGATAGACGATTTGCTCAAAAATATGAGCTTAAACTGATTATTTCCGCAAAAAGCGGTAAATAAATAAAGGAGAGAAAATCATGAGGAAAAGCTTTAGCATTATCATTTTGGCGCTAATTGCCGCGGTATCTTTGTACGCCGCCGCAGGCTGCAAAAATGATTCTCCGCCCGAGGTCGCGGCGGCAAGTATCGTTCTGAGCGCGGACACGCTTCAGTTGAACGAATACGTTGCGCCGCAGGCGACGCTTACGGCGACCGTGCTGGACGCGGAAGGGAACGTCTTGGCGGGAAAGACCGTAACCTGGCGCTCGGACAACGAAAGCGTCGCAACCGTTTCGGGCGGCGTAGTCACCTATGTCGGCGCGGGCAACGCCGCGATAACCGCGGCTTCAGGAGAAATCATCAAGGCTTGCGCCGTAACCGCGACAAGCGCATCCCCCTACTTACAGGTGGGCGAGGACAGCATCGGCTTGAAGTCGGGCGCAACCGCAAAGCTTGAGGTTTCTGCCAAATATAACGGCGAAGCGTTTACTGCCGGAATAATAGAGTTCGCTGTCGCCAACCCCGCGATAGCGACCGTTTCGGGCGGCGCGGTAACGGGAGTCAGCGAGGGAACGACGACGGTCACGGTCACGTTAAAGCTCGGCGACGTTGTGCTTGACAGCGCGGAAATCGAGGTGACGGTTACATACGACGTGGAGCTTACGCTCGAGGCGGATATAACTACGATTTATACTTACGCTTTACCCGCTCTTAACGCGGCGTTCGTAAATACCGCGACGCTCGAGAGCGGGCTCATAATAGAGGGCACGCCCTCCCAGAACGCGCTTACGTTCAGGTCGAGCAACGCCTCCGTCGCGACCGTATCAAACGGTATCGTTACGGCGCTGGCGGCAGGTACGGCAAGAATCAAGGCGGAATACGTTCACCAGGGCGTAACGTTCTCCTCGCCCGAGATTTTATTCACCGTAGAAAAAGCCGCGGTGACTAAGGAAGAAAAAGTCAGGGTGTTTGTAGAGGATAGTATTATTGCCGGCTCGGCGTTTTTTATGAACGACGGCTATGCGGTTATCGGAGCTTATGATTTCGATGCCGATATCGAGAGGAGCCGCAACTACTATGACGGAGGGCTTGACACTGACGCGCTAACAAACGATTTGCACGGTGAAAGGACGTGGATTATCGAGTGCGAGGAATATTTGGTAATCTGTCCCGTTTTGGTCGTAACCAATAGAATCAGCACAACGGACGATTTGAAGAACGTATTTAACGACAGCGACGGTACGAAGTCAATTGTGTTCAACGGCTATTATCTGTTAATGAACAACATCGACGCGTCCGCTTATGCGCACTACAATCAACAGTACGGCAGCGCCGCCGATTCGCGCGGGCTTACGGACGGCACGTTTGACGGCGACGGCTATACGATTTCCGGCATTACCTTAAATAACGGCGGTCTGTTCGGACGCGTTATCAGATCCACGGTAAAAAACCTCGCGCTTGCGGACGTAAAGCTTATCGGCAGCAACAATTACACTTCGATATTCGGCAATTACGGCACGCAAAGCTCCACCGTCGAGAACGTGTTTATTTCTATGAGCTGGGGCGCGGCGACGGGGTACGTATCCGTATTCGGCAGGTATTTCAGCGGTAATACCGTCAAAAGTCTTGTTGTTGTAATAAACGATATGCCGGCGGATATAAGCAAATATATGATTTTATCCAACGAAGGAAACAATACGAACAGCTTTTCTAAAACCTATATCGTATCGCGCTTTGAAAAACTGCTCGGCGCTAATACGACTATAGGCGGAATAAGCAAGTTCGATACGGTTGCGGAAATGGCGGCGGCGGGCTTATCCTACGGGCTTTCGGGCACATATTGGAACAGCGCCGCACAGGTAATCCCCGTATTCAAAACCTCGCTTGCATATATTAACGCTTCCGCATTCGATTTCGGCGCGTACGGCACGTTTAATTTGGAAAGCAACGAGAAGCTGAACATTAATCTTTCTATAGCGGGCGTATCCTTGCCGACGGCTAACGAATATGTCGGCATAAACGGTACGGAAATATCGATTGGCAATTATCTGAACTTCGACGAGGACTTGACCGTAACGGTAAGGCTTACCTATGCGTTTAACGCGGCGAGCTATAAGGATATTACCCTGAAAATTTCTGCGATTGCCGCAAGCACGCTGGAGGTGACCGCGCCGGTTATAATCGATTTGTACGGCATACCCGATAACTATATTTTGAATAACGCTTCTTTGAATGCGGCGGACGGCTACAGAATTTATTTGGTCAACCCCGCCGGCGTAAAAGCCGTGCTTGCCGGTACGCTTACGGCGGGAGAAGTCGCTATAACGAAGGCCTCCCTGCTTGCTGCGGGAGAGGGACTGGGCGCCGGTTATACGTTGAGAATCGTAACCGCGGCTTTGGACTTGCGATATACCGCGGTAACCGTACGGCAGGAAATCGATACCGCCGCTAAGCTCAAAAGCTTCAGCGACGCTTCGTATACCGCCGCCGTCGAGAGTCGTACGCTTGTCGGGCTTTATATACTTACCGCGAATATCGACGCGTCGTCCGTAGTCACAATGACGAATTGGGTGAATGCCGAAGCGGGCTTCGGCGGGATTTTGGACGGACAGGGCTATGCCGTAGATAAATTCAAGCCGAACGCGTACGGACTTTTCGGTACTACGAATAAATGCACGGTACGTAATATCGCGTTTACGAACGTAAGCAGAACGGGAGATTACATATTCGGCGCGGTACTCAAAGGGGCGACGGTAACCAACGTGATGATAGAGGTCGCTTCTTGCGGAAGCAAGACCGTCGGACTGCTCGCGAAGTATATACAGGCGTCGGGCAGCAAAAGCTCCGTCTTTACGAATTTCGTTATGATACTGCCGTCCTCTTATGCCGGTTACATTATGACCGACGATTGGAATAACGGTACTACTTACACTAATTTCAAGCTCGTAACCACGTCGACTTTGTTCGCTAAGAGCGGTAACACGACTATCCCCGCGAGCGTAAACGCATACGCAAGCGCAGAGGCTTTGGCGGCGGCGAACGTTACCTCGGCGTTTACGGCGGCGGTGTGGTCGCAGGTATACAAGCTGCCCGTATTCGTTACCGCGGTACCGTATATCGAAGGTACCGTAAACGCAGCGGCGACCGTCGCTTCGGGCGATACGCTTTTTACGGGCAATTATTACAGGTATACCGTTTCGGGTACGGGCGCGGCGCTTATTAGTATTGTGAACGGCGCGCTC
>JAITNT010000160.1 GCA_031290295.1 Clostridiales bacterium | reverse complement strand
AAGGCGGGGGCTTGGCGTTCGGGGCAGGTCGGAGTGTTTGACGGCGACGGCAACGTCGTTCACATGGCTCCGCCCGCAAAAAATGTGCCGGGACTCATTACCGAGCTATTCGACTGGCTGAAAACCGGCAAGGCGCACCCGTTGATAAAATCAAGCGTGTTTCATTACGAGTTTGAGTTTATTCACCCGTTTCAAGACGGCAACGGCAGAATGGGGCGGCTGTGGCAAACGGTAATTCTTTCCGCTTGGAAGCCCGTGTTTGAATGGATTCCGATTGAGAGTATCGTCAAAGCGCGGCAGCAGGAATACTACGACGCCATTACGGAGTCAACCCGCGCCGGCAACTCAAATCCGTTTATCATGTATATGCTGAAAGCCGCGCTGGACGCGGTAAACGGTGCGGTCACGGACGCGCGGGAGCATATAAATCACATCGGCGAGCGCGTAAGAAGCTTGCTTGCCGTCATGCGGGAATACCCGATGAGCGCAAATGAAATAATGGAGCTTTTAGGTCTTAAATCTAAGCCGACGTTTCGCGCAAATTATCTGCACCCGGCTATAGAAGCCGGGCTGATCGGATTAACCGTTCCGGACAAGCCTACAAGCGGAAATCAGAGATACTTCAGAAAATAATTATAAAAATAACATGCGTCGAGTACTTTATCCTATGTGCTTTTTTCATACCCTCGAACATCTTGTACGCTAAAAACGACTAAGAAAACATACAAGATAACGACTAAGATAAAGCGAAAAACTGTCTTTTTATTTACCCGGTCTAGCCGACCTCGGGCGAACGCATTAAATGCGTTCGCCCTTGTAATAGAGTTGCTGCAAAACTAAACGGGGGGCTTTGCAGCAACTCTGACGGACTTGATTTTGATATTTGTTACCTTGTAAAGCTCCGCACGGCGTCCGCTAAGACGTCGATTTCGGCGCGGGTGTTGTAGAATGCGAGAGAGGGGCGCACCGTGGCTTCCAGACCGAAGCGGCGCAGAATAGGCTGGGCGCAGTGATGCCCGGCGCGTACCGCGATGCCGAGGCTCGCCAAATATTTGCCGACGTCCTCGACGTAGCGGTTTTTGAGCACGAAAGAGATTACGCTCGCTTTTTGCGCCGCCGTACCTATAAGGGTAAGCCCGGGAATATCGACGAGCCGCGAGGTCGCGTATTCGAGCAGTCCGTGCTCATAAAGCGCGATATTTTCCATACCGATTTCGGACACATAGTCTATCGCCGCGCCTAATCCCACCGCGTCGGCGATGCTGCCCGTCCCCGCTTCAAATTTTGCGGGCGCGCCGTGATAAAGCGTACGCTCGAATGTGACGTCGGCTATCATGTTGCCGCCGCCCTGATAGGGTTGAGCTTCGTTCAGCGCGTCGGATTTGCCGTAGACGACGCCTATGCCGTTGGGAGCGTATATTTTGTGCCCCGAAAAAACGAAGAAATCCGCGTCGAGCGCGGTCACGTTAATAGGCATATGCGAAACGGACTGCGCGCCGTCCACGCAGATTTTGACGTTGCGGGCGTGCGCGATCGCCGTCAATTCCGCTATCGGCGTTACCGTGCCGAGCGCGTTGGAAACGTGCGCCGCAGACACGAAGCGCGTTTTGCCGTTAAAGAGCCTTTCGTATTCCGAAAGAATGATTTGTCCCCTTTCGTCGACGGGCGCGACGCGTATCACCGCGCCGCTTTTTTGGGCGATAAGCTGCCACGGCACGATATTTGCGTGATGCTCCAAATGCGTGAGTATTATTTCATCGCCGGCGCGGAGCGCGGGCAGGACGTAAGCCTCGGCGATAAGATTAATACCCTCCGTCGTTCCGCGTACAAAAACGATATTGTCCTTAGACGGCGCGCCGATAAAGGCGGCGATTTTTTTTCGCGCGTCCTCGTAGGCGTCGGTCGAGCGCGCGGCGAGGGTGTGCGCGCCGCGGTGGACGTTGGAATTTTCGTGCAGGTAGTAGTGCGAAAGACGTTCTATCACACGGAGAGGCCGTTGCGTGGTAGCCGCGTTATCGAGCCAGATAAGCTCGCGCCCCTCCACGCGCTCGGACAGGATAGGGAAGTCCGCGCGTATTTGCCGTACGGGAACGCTTCCCACGCGCTCGTCCGCCGCGCCGTAGGACGGCGGCTGCGAGATTTCGTGCGGGAAACGCGGAGGGCTTATTTCGCTCCCCTCCCGGACGACTGCGGGCTTGTAACCTCCGCCGTCCGGGCCTTGCGCCGCTTCCGCAGCCTCGTTAAGCCGTCCTAACTCTCCGAAATATCCGGCGGCAATGCCGGCAAGCTCGTTCTCGGACGGCAAGCCGTATTCCGCCGGCGATATATAATCCGGCTTATTTGTACTCATAGTAGTCACCGACCTCTACGTCCTCGAGTACCCCCAGCGCGTCGTCGCTTAGAACGGCGGCGGAGCAGTACAGCGAAAGCAGATAGGATGCTATTCCGTTATCGTTTACGCCGCGGAAGCGTACGGACAGACCGCGCGACTGCTCCGTTTTAAGCCCCGCCTGATATAATCCGATAACGCCGCGCTTGTTTTCGCCCGTGCGGACGAGCAGAATGTTGGTTTTGCCCGACTTGCTTTTGGGAACCTTAAGACCGTCTACGAGCAGCTTGTCCGTCGGTACGATAGGCACGCCGCGCCACGAAATGAAGTTGCCGCCGTGCAAAGAAACGGTGGCGGGAGGTACGCCGCGCCGGGTGCATTCTCTCTCGAACGCGGCTAACGCGCGCGGATGCGCCAGGAAAAACGACGGCTCCTTCCACACCTTAGAGAGCAGCTCGTCGAGGTCGTCGGGCGTAGGCGCGCCGTTGCGCGTCTGCACGCGTTGGGAGTCGGCGGCGTTCTTCAGCAGTCCGTAGTCGTCGCTGTTGAGTATTTGGCTTTCCTGACGCTCCTTGAGGCTCTCGACGGCGAGCGCGAGCTGCTGCTCCGCCTGATCGTAGGGCGAGCTGTAAACGTCGGTAATTTTGGTGTCTACGTTGATAATGGTAGAAACGGCGTTGAGCTGATACTCGCGGGGCTTTTGCTGATAGTTGACGAAGCCCTGCGGAATCTCAACCTTTTTGGGATCCTGACTGCATAAAACGTCGAGAGGGGTGTCGCCCTCCAGCACCTTGTTTACGCGGTAAATTCCGGACTCGAGTCCCTTGAATTCAAGGAACTTAGTGAGCCAGCGCGGAGTAAGCGCACCGTATTGGGGGGTGGTTTTGTTTACGTCGGCAAGATTGTAAGCCGCCTCGCGGCCTAACGCGTTCAGAATAGGTTTGGTTGTAGTTGTCGTTGCCATGATGATGTGTCCTCCGTTTTTTTTAATATTGTGGTAAGGTTTTGTCCACGTCGCGCGCCCAGGCGTTAACGCCGTCTTTCAGGTTGTACAGCTCGCCCGCGTATCCCGCGTCAAGCAGCGCGCGTATAGCGAAGATACTTCTTTGACCTATTTTACAAATGAACACGGCGGGTACCGACGGGTCAAATTCGTCGATTCTGCGCGCTACTTGTCCGAGCGGGATATACCTCGCGTAAGGGAATTTGACGATAGCGCGTTCGTGAGGCTCGCGGATATCGATTATTTGCAGCCTGTCGCCCCGGTCGAAGCGTTCCTTCAGCTCGAGCGCCGTCAAGGTATCGACGGGCTTTTCGCCTTGCGGCTTGTTAAGCCCGCAAAAAACCTCGTAGTCGATAAGCTTTTTTATCGTGGGTTTTTTGCCGCAGATAGGGCAGGCGGGATCCTTGTCGAGCTTCAGCTCGCGGAATTTCATTTGCCACTGGTCGAACAGCAGCAGCCGTCCCGTAAGAGTATTCGCGCCGCCTACGATGAGCTTGATCACCTCGCCCGCCTGTATCGTCCCGACGACGCCGGGCAGCACGCCTATTACGCCGCCCTCAGAGCACGACGGCACAAGCCCCGGCGGCGGCGGAGAGGGATAAAGACAGCGGTAGCACGGACCCTCCTTGGCATAGAAAACGCTTGCTTGCCCCTCGAACTGAAATATCGAGCCGTACACGTTTGGCTTGCCGAGCAATACGCAGGCGTCGTTAACCAAATAGCGCGTCTGATAATTATCGGTGCCGTCGGCGACGACGTCGTAGTCCGCGATAATGTCGAGAGCGTTTTCGGCGGTAAGCATGACGTTGTATTCGTTGACCTTGACGTGCGGATTTATCTGCCGTATGCTGTCCTTGGCGGAGGCGACCTTCGGTCGTCCGATGTCGCGCGTACCGTGGATAATCTGCCTTTGCAGATTGGATTCCTCCACAAAATCGAAATCGACGATGCCGAGCGTTCCTACTCCGGCGGCGGCAAGATAAAGCGCGAGAGGGGCGCCCAAGCCCCCCGTACCGACTATGAGGACGCGCGCCGCCTTGAGCCGCTTTTGCCCCTCTATGTTAATATCGGGCAAAAGAAGATGGCGGCTGTAGCGTGAAATTTCCTCGTTCGTGAGGTCGGTCAGACGGCTTTTGGGGATAACGCTGTCGATTAACATCGCCGGGATCCTCCCGCTATCGCGGGGACGAGCATGAGCGCGTCGCCGTCCTTAACCGCCGTATTCAGCCCGTTCAGGCTCTTGATGTTCGTGTCGCCCGCATAAATGTTGATGAACGAACGCAAGGCGCCGTTCTCGTCGTAAAGATGCCGGCGTATGTCGGGATAGCGCGCCGCAAAGTCGGCGATTACCCCGCCTACCGTGCCGCCCGCCGCCTCGACCTCGGCTTTTCCGTCCGTGAACGCCCGTAAGGCGGTCGGTATCAAAATTGTTATTGCCATAAAAATACCTCTCTTATACTTATTGGAGTGTGCACGCTGCGGTAAATTCGGTGAATTTCGGTTCTTTTAGTGTCTGTTTGCGTTAATTTTTCCTCGTGTATTTATAATACACAGCGTCAAAATTGCCTTGACATACGCAAAAATAACTTAAAATTTTCTCAAAACCATTAGCGTCCACACGATGTTAAACGATTTTTTCTTCGGTAAATTCCGATCTGCTTTCGGCAAGCAGCCAGCTCGTCATTTTGCACGCGCGTCCCTTTTCTACGGCGACGATTATATACGAGTAACAGGGCAGGGCGTGCTCGCGGTCGTATTCGGACGGGGCGGCGGGGTGGTCGGGGTGCGAATGGTAGAAGCCGACGATATCAAGCTTTTTTTTGCGCGCCGCAAGCTCCGTCCGCATAAATTCATCCGGCTCTATGCGGAAACGGTGGTACCGCTCGCCGTCCTCGCGCGCGTTGATTACGGGTACAAGCTCCTTTACGGCGCGCTCCGACCCCAGCAAAAAGCCGCAGCATTCGTCGGGGTACGATTTTTCGCCCTCGCCGCGTATCGCGGCAATGAGGCTCGGCGATAATTCAATCATATATTTTTCCGTCTCCGATTATAAATTTCTTAAAAAGCGCGGGCGCGCGGTCTGTCGCCGGGGCGAACGCATGAAATGCGGTTATTTTTTTGCGTCTTAGGCTTTCGCGGGCGGCTTTTTTTACGGCGTTTCCCAAAACGCGTCCGACAGGTATCTCGTGCCTCCGTCGCAAAGGACGGTGACAATGAACGAATCGGGCGGAGCGGTGCGCGCCAGCTTCAACGCCGCGGCGACGTTCGCGCCCGAGCTTATGCCTGCGAAAATGCCCTCCTCGCGGGCTAAACGGCGGGTCGTCCGGTACGCCTCGTCCGTGCTTACCGAAATAATCCGGTCTACCGCGGACAGGTCGCAGATAGCGGGCTTTATCGTAGAGGGTATGTGCTTTGTTCCCTCTATGCCGTGCAACGGCGAGTCCGGCTGTACGGCGGCGGTAATAATATCGTGATTATATTCCTTTAACCTGCGCGATACGCCCATTAGCGTGCCCGACGTACCCGTCCCGGTGATAAAATGAGTGACCTTATGTCCGGACTGTTCCCAAATCTCGACGCCCGTAGCGTTATAGTGCGCGAGCGGATTAACGGGATTATTGTATTGATTAGGGTAGAAATATTTCTCGGGGTGCGCCTCAAATTCCCGGTTGGCGGCGAGGTACGCGCCGTCGGAGCCTTCGAGCGGACTTGTTTCGATAATAGCCGCGCCGTAATTGCGCATTATATTTTTGCGCTCGACGCTCGCGTTCTTAGGTAAATACAGCCTTACGGCATACCCGAGCGCCGCGCCTATCATGGCGTAAGAAATCCCGGTGTTTCCGCTTGTCGCGTCGATTATAATTTTATCCTTAGTAATCGCGCCGCGTCTTATTCCGTCCGAAATCATCGCGTAAGCCGCGCGGTCCTTGACGGAGCCGCTCGGATTGGCAAATTCCGCTTTCGCCCAAATATTGACGCCCGCCGCCTCGGCAAGCCTCGTCAATTTTATTAACGGAGTGTTC
>JAITNT010000097.1 GCA_031290295.1 Clostridiales bacterium | reverse complement strand
AAATAATACCCGAACGCGCCCGAGCACGCCGCCGATACCGCGACCATGGCGATAATCATTACCCTGAGCGAGGCCGTGCTTATCGCCGCCCCGCTCCTTGGCTTGCCCGTCCCTTTCGTTCCCGTTTCATAGTCGCCTTGCCCGAACCTTCCCTTAATAATGCCGACGGTAAGCGCGAGCGACAAAAGAACGGTAAGCGCAAAACACAACGACAGCCCAACGCCCGTAGCCGCTCCCGCGAGCGCGCCCGAGCTGCGGACGGTACTAATTACCGCGTCGACGAGAAGCCCGCCCGATATCAGTACGGCGGCAAGGAAAATAATCAGCGAAACGGCGTCCCTTACCCGCCTTATGCGCACCGTTTTCAAATCGCCGAACAGCTCTCTGAAGCCGTCGAACTGTCCGCTTGTCGCCGACCCGGGCTTAGGCTTCCATTTTCTTGCCATTATCGGGCTCCTTCTTTTTTTTGCCGCTAGAGCGGTCTTTTACCGGACGGCAAAGAGCGGCATTATGATTACTTTCTGATTTTTGACAAAGCCTGCGCCGCTATCCTCTCCGCGGTGAAGCCGAAATCCTCGAAAAGCCTTTCGGCGGGCGCCGATCTGCCGAATGTGTCGATTCCGATTACCAGGCCGTTAAGTCCGACATATTTGTACCATGACTGCGGAGCGGCGGCCTCTACGGCAATTCTGCATTTTATGCCCTTAGGAAGCACGGCGTCCTTATATTTCTGCGGCTGCGCGTCAAAAAGCTCCATGCACGGCATCGATACTATGCGCACCTGAAGCCCGTACTGCTCGGACAAAATCCTCCCGGCGGCGACAATCAGGTGCACCTCGCTGCCGCTTGCCATAAGAATAATCTCTGCGGGAAAAATGCTGTTTGACAGCACGTAGCCGCCTTTTACGACGTCCGCGCTCTTAGAGCCTAACTGCGGCAGGTTTTGACGGGACAGCACCAGACACGACGGCTGCGTGTTCTCGACGGCGTTAACGTAAGCGGCGACCGTTTCGCGGTAGTCCGCCGGGCGGAAAACCTTGAGGTCGGGGAGCGCCCGCAGCGAGGCGAGATGCTCTACGGGCTGGTGGGTAGGCCCGTCCTCGCCCACGCCGATACTGTCGTGCGTAAGAATATACATTACGGGAATATTCATGAGCGCCGACATACGTATCGCGCCGCGCATATAATCCGAAAAAACAAAGAAGGTCGAGCAATAGGCGTTAAGCCCGCCGTGAAGCTGCAAGCCGTTGGTTATAGCCGCCATCGCGTGCTCGCGCACGCCGAAGTGGAAGTTAAGCCCCCCGGGCGTTTCCTTGGAGTAATCCCCCCTGCCCGACAGATAGGTCTTGTTAGACGGCGCGAGGTCGGCGGAGCCGCCGACGAGATTAGGAACAAGCTCCGCCAGCTTTTTGAGAACGGCCGCGCCCGTGTTGCGGGTAGCCTCCGGCTTGTCGGCGCACTCCCATATCATTCCGTCGGAAATCTTAGGCCGCTTGCCGCCGAACCCTTCGGCGTACTCCGCATAGTCGGCGGGGTACTCCTTTTTGTATTTGCCCAGCGCGTTCTTCCATTTCCTTTCCGCCGCCGCGCCGCGCTTGGCAAGGTCGAACGTGTGATACTTAACGTCGTCCGGCACGGTGAACGGCTCTCCCGTCCAGCCGAGAGCTTTTTTGAGCGCGGCGAGGTTCTTGTCGCCGAGCGGCGAGCCGTGCGTGTCCGCGGTTCCCGCGTTAGGGCTGCCGTAACCGATAACCGTTTTGACGATTATCAGGCTGGGCTTGCCGGTTTCGGCCTTAGCGGCGGCGACGGCGGCGCGCACGGCGTCGAGGTCGTGCGCGTCCTCCACGCGGACTACGTGCCACCCCTGCGCCTCGTGGCGCGCGCCTACGTTCTCGCGGAACGCGATACTAATGTCGCCCTCGATAGAAATATCGTTGCTGTCATAAAATACGATGAGCTTGCCCAGCCCCCACGTCCCCGCCAGGGAGGCGGCCTCGGACTCGATACCCTCCATCATGCACCCGTCGCCCGCGAGGCAGTAGGTATAGTGGTCGACAATATTAAGCCCCGGCTTGTTAAACCTTGCGGCGAGCAGCGATTCCGCCGCCGCGAAGCCCACGGCGTTGGCGACTCCCTGCCCGAGAGGACCCGTGGACGTTTCCACGCCAGGCGTGCGGCCGTACTCGGGGTGACCCGGGGTAGCCGACAACCGCTGCCTGAACCGCATCAGCTCGTCCTTAGGCAGGTCGTAGCCGAATATGTGCAGACAGGAATACAGCAGCATAGACCCGTGACCCGCCGACAGCACGAAACGGTCGCGGTTAGCAAAGGCGGGGTTTTCCGGATTGTAGACCATAGTGTCCGCAAACAGATTGTACGCGATAGGCGCCGCGCCTAAGGGAAGCCCGGGGTGTCCGCTGTTGGCGCGTTGCACGCCCTCCGCCGATATCACGCGAATGGTATCAATTGTTTTTTTTTCGATGTAGTTCACGGTTCTTAACTCCTATTTATAAATTTGATTCAAAAAATTGATTTTTTTAACTAAGTTAAAAAATTACTTTCGCCCCGTTTACGCTATTTTTTACACAGCCGTATAAGCGGCGTCAGGTCCAAATCCTTGTACCCGGAAAGCAGTGTTTTTAGGGCTTTTGCGAGCTTTTTTACGCCCCCTTTTTCCGTGCTTTCGATGTTAATCGGCAGCAGCGGGTCGTGAACGGACTGCCGTATCAAAAAAAACCCGTTGCTTAGCGACACGCGCACGCCCTCGTAGGATTTGGGGTCTACGTTCATTTTGCGGCGTAAACAGAGGTATTTCAGCTTCTCCAGCACCTCGGCTCCGTACTCCTGCCAGTGCTCGGTTTTGAAGCCGACGCGGATTTCCGCCTCCTCTGCAGGCTCCTTAAGCCCCGAAATGAGGTCGAGCAGCCGCTTGTCCTCCTTTCTGGCGCGGCACATTTCTATCAGCAATTTGATTACTAGGTACGCGCCGTCGTCCAAAAAAAAGTTCTCTCTAAATGCCGCGTGACCGCTCGTTTCGATTGCCAGCGGCGTATCCACGCCCATTTTATTAAGCTCGACCGCCTCGTTAATAACGTTGCGGTAGCCGCGCTTATAACGGTGATGACAGCCGTTATGTTCGCGTATAAACTCCGCCAGCCCGTCCGAGGTCGCGCTGTCCGTAACGATAGTCGCGCCCGGGTCGTTCTTCAAGATTATCGCCGAAATAAGGGCTATAAGGCGGTTTCGGTTAATCTCCGCGCCGTCGGGACCCACGCACGCCGCGCGGTCTACGTCGGTATCGAATATTATGCCTAAGTCGGCGCGGTTAGCCGTCGTGCATTCCGAAATCGACCTCATGGCGACGGCGTTTTCGGGGTTGGGGATATGGTTTGGGAAGCTCCCGTCCGGCTCCAGAAACTGACTGCCCGCGGTGTTGGCGCCCAGCGCCTTCAGCACGCGTTTGGCAAAAAAACCGCCCGCGCCGTTGCCCGCGTCCACGACTATGCGGAAGCCCTTGAGCGGATAGATTTCACCGACGGAACGGCAAAAATATTCCGTAAGCCGGTCGCAATACAGCTTGAGGTAGTCCTTGACAATAACCTCGCCGCCCTCCGCCGTAAGCCTGCGTCCCGCCGCCGCGGTCTCCAGAATCTTGGTGATATCGCCGCTCTCCGCGCCGCCCTGAGCCGTAAAGAATTTCAATCCGTTTTTGTCGTAAGGGTGGTGCGAGGCGGTAATCATTATCGCGCCGTCGGCGTTAATTCCGGGGTATTGCGTCATCATGAACATCGACGGCGTAGAGCAAAGCCCGCAGTCGTGCACAACCGCGCCCGCGTCTACGGCCGCCCTTAGAACCGCCGCGTGAATACGCTCCGCGGATAAGCGCGAATCGTGCCCGACGGCGACGGCGAGCTTATCCCGCCCGACCCGCGCCGACAGCCAATACAAAAAGGCCGAGGCGATTTCGTACGCCGCCTCGTCGGTAAGCGTGACCTTAGACCCCTCGGTCTCGATCGCTACCCCCCGGATATCGCTCCCGCTTTTTAGCTTCAACCAATAAACACTGTCCATTACACAACCCGATTTAATTTATTTGCCGATTTTTTTATACTTTACACTATTATATAGCAAGCGACGAAAAAAAACAAGAACACGGACGATAGCGGCGAAATTTCTTTTTTGCCGCCGCTCCCCGGAAAGCGATGATTAAGTATCTTGCGGAAATTACCGGCGGATTTTGCGGAGATTTTTGGGGTTCTTTTGCTCTCAAGCGTACTAGAAGTACGCAAGATGAGCAAAAAACACCAAAAAGAACGCAAAAGATGCGGTAATTTGTCAAGAGGTTGCAAACTCGCTTTGCAGCCGCAGACTTAATCGGCGATTTCCCCGGTTAATCCGCGCCGATTAAACGTATTACGCCGTTTTTATGCGGCTCATTATCGAAACGCACAGGCTCGGGCAGTAATTCCCAGCATTTGCCGCGGCGGGCAAGCCTTAACCACTCCGTATTGAAAGGCGCGAATTCGTGAAAGGTTTCACAGCTTTGCGTCTCCGCGCACAGATACCTCTTAGAACCTATAACCATAAGAATAGCCTTTAAGCCCGTACCCTCTACCAGGCAGTCATAAAAAATACCTATATCCGTCCTTGCGCGCAGCCTGCAATCGACCGGATATAGGTTAACATCTTTCATAACAAAGGTCATGCTTTCAGTTTAAGTTATCAGCCGCCGCCGTGTCAACAAAATCGCAGGGCAAGCGCGGCAAAAATTTTAATTTCTTTTTTCATACGTTTGTCCTGTAACATTCGTAAAAAGCCGCCGCGAAGCTCATATATTGAGCCGCTCCGGTATATTTCCCGCACGCGTTGGACAAAATCCCCGTATATTATGGGTTTGGGAATAATACGCGCGGCGGTAGGCGCGCTTAAAGAATGCGAACCCGGGAGCTTTGCCCGGAACCTTGACGCGGTGCGCGGAGAAATTACCTCCGCGGCGCTTTCGGGCGCGGGTATCCTTGTGTTGCCCGCGCGCGCCTTATGCGGGGACGCGGCGCGCGGCTTTTTGACTATGCGCGCTTTTACCGACGGGTGCGAACATGCGTTGCAAAAAACCGCGGCCTTTCTGAAGGGCAAAGCGATAACGGTGCTTTTAGGCTCGGCGTTGCGCATAGAGGATACCGTCACCGATATAACCGCCGTGCTTGCGCGCGGCAAGCTGCTCGCCGTAATAACCCCAAAGCCTCTCGCCGACGAAATAACGGTGGGCGGCTTCGCCGTGCCGTGCGGTCCGAATATAATTCTCAAAAACATCACCGACGCCGATATCACCGTGGCGGTTACGGACGGGCGGGACTTTGCGTCCGCGTTGCCCGCGCTTACCGGGAGCGGGGTCAACGTGCTTGCGGTGCTTTGCGGCCGCGCAAAAATCGACGCATGCGTATCGACCGCTGAGCTTATGAGGGTAAGCTCGCATATGTACAAATGCGCGATTATGCATACGGACGGAATAATAGCGGAAAACGGCGAGCTTCTCGCGAACTCGCCCGGCAAAACCGCGATAGCGGAAATCGACGCGCACCGTTTGAATTTTGCGCGCGCCGTCGCCGCCGCGTCCGTCAAAAACGACGCGCACCGCGCCTATGTCGATATCGCCGTGCCGCCCTGCAAGACGTTAAGCGCGCCGCCCGAAAGACTGCCCCTGATCCCCGCGAATATACTCGGGCTTGCCGAAGCCGAGGCGCATATTACGCAAGCCCTTTGCGGCTTAATCAAGCCCGACGCGCCGCTCGTAATCACCGCGCCCGACCTTGTCGGGCTTACCGCGGGACTGCTTACCGCGCGGCGCGCAAAGACCCGTTCGGGTTGCTCAAAAAAGCTCTATGCCGTACAGTGCGCCGAATTCGGCACACCGGCGATAACGGACGCGCTCGCAAGGGCGACGGATACGGAATTTATCACCGCCGACGATTATGCCGGGGACGGCGCGCAAATTCTCGATTGCACCGATTACACGCGGTACGGTATGAACGGCGCGTTGGGTATAGGCGTGCCCGTTCTGCGGGCGTTCCCGCATACCTTTTTACGGGGTTTGATAAAGTACTATTCCGTGCAGGGCTTTGCCGCGCCGCCGCCCGGGGTCATAGCCGAAATCGTAGGGTCGAATATTTACGCGGACTTAGAACTGGCGGACTTCTTTATTCACGCCGTGCTTCTAAGGGGCGACACCGCGGAAAAAGCTCTTTTTCGGGCGGCGGCGGCTTTTCCCGAGCTTGCGCAGACCGCCGTCAAAAAGCTGTTCCGCGAATTTACGACGGCTTTTTTCGGCTCGGGCGCGGCGGTATTTCCCGAGCCGCCTTTCGATACGGCAAAAGCCTACGCCCGCGCGGACGCCGGCTTTATGCTCCCCGGCTTATAGAAAACCGCCGCGACAAGACGGCGTTCTTATTTTGAAAAACCGTCGGAGCCGCGGGTCTCCTCCGCGTACTTTCTTCTTGTCGCTTCGCCGCCCCTCAGATGCCTTTCGGACAGGTTGATTGCAAGAACCTCCGCCACCTCTTTAGCAAGCGCACGGTCTATTTCTACGAGCCTTTCGGTCACGTCCTTATGCACCGTCGATTTGCTAATCCCGAAGCGGTGCGCCGCGCTCCGCACCGTAGCCGACGCCGTCAATACATACTCGGCGACGGCGACGGCGCGCCTTGCGATATAATCCTTCATATTGCCCCCCGTATAAGTCTTTACAACGCCGACACAATCAACGTCGGCGCGTAACATGCTGTATACTAATATATGAGTGGGCATATGAACATATGACAAGAGCGGGGTCGCTCCGCAAAAATGCGATTTTGCTATGCTCCGGATTAATTGCATTGTGTGCGGGATTAGTACGGGCAAAAGCCGCCACTGTCATTCAGAGGCGCGTTAACGCCGTAGGAATCCGGTTCTAACTTGTCCTCTTTTCCTTTTTTGGGCTGCCACTGACAGCAGGCGGTTTCTAAATCTCGTTTGCGCTTAGAAAAGCAGTGACTTGATTTACAGGAATGCAAAACGCAACGCCGTATATCGGATTGCCAAGCTGGTCTTTTATGCGAAATGTGGTAATGCCAATCAGCTTGACGCGTTCGTCAAGGAGTGCGCCGCCGCTGTTGCCTTCGTTAATCGTAAGGTCGCATTGAATGGCGTTGTGTGTTTTGCCGTCGTATTCGATGTTGATTTGCGGCAAACTCACGATGCCTTGCGTTATCGACACCCCGTGATTCATCGCGTTGCCTACGGCGTGTATACCTTGTCACCGGACTTTAGCTTTTCGCTAGATCCAAGGCTTATCGGCTTCAACTTAAATTCCGGCGTGTCTGTCAACTTGAGCAACGCCACATCAATTTCGGAATCATAATTTACAAGCGTTGCCTCGCGGTAATCGTTTTCAAAGGAAAATCTAACATAATATTTATCAAATTTATGCTGAATCGTTAGCTGCGTGTAAGTGACTACATGCGCGTTAGAAACGAAATAGCCCTCTTTACCGATAAGCACCGCCGAACCGTACGAGGTCAGATTTTCCCCCGTCTGTGCCTTTACCTCCACAACGCTTTGCGAGGTGTTCGCGAACACTTCTTTCGCGGTAGGCAATCGCCAAACGAGGGCGTTGAGCAGCGAAAAAGTGGCAACGGCAAACGCCATCGCCACTAAAGCAATTGTAAAAAACAACGTTCTTTGCTTATTCAATCAATAAACTCCTACTTCTTTGCAAATGTGATTTTAGAGAATGAATTGTTGTAAATAGAATCTTGTGTTAGAGCTAAAGTAAAAGTATTTCCCTTGGCTTTAATTGAACCCTTTAGTAATAAATCGGAGTCATCCTGCTGCTCGGAATTATCCGTTTGCCGACGATAAATTGCCATTTGCCCCGATGACGGCATCCAACTAATCTGGATTTCTATGGTTTGTCCATCTGCATCTACTAATGTTCCGTATAAACTGCTTGCTTCGTTACCAATGTTAATTTGAGGGTTGGTTGATACCCAACCACCATCATGAGTCCACGGCTTGGCAACACAAGCGCATAGCGAAAACATAATAAGTACGATCGAGGCAAAGAGTATAGCCGATATCAAAGATTTCCTAATTCGCATTGCACTCATCCAATTACATACCCCACTATAAATCCGCCGGTTCCTCTGGAATTATCTATGGAACCACCTGAAATTTTATTGGCGCTGTAATAATAATTATAGCTATAGAATTGATTTACGGTTGTTTTTTCGACATAATAAGTGTGTATGCCATTCCATGGCCAATACCAATTAGACCCATCATTCCACTGCGACATAATTATTTTACAAGCAGACTTGGAATTAACTGCGGTTTTCAAACTATCATAACTCGTATACTTCGCATACGAAATCCCTTTTTTGTCAAGATATCTGTATATTGCTTTGGGATCCGACCCTAGAGCGCCCCAACCAATTGAAAATTCAATCCACCATTTTTCAAAATTGTAAATAGTATCCGAAAGCATTTCCGCTTTACTCAGAGCAATCATTAAATTGTAAACAGATGCCACCTCGCAACCGACTCCTGAAAAGGCAGTAAATCCAAAGCGATAATTTCCGGACTTATAGCCTGCTTTACTTGTTTCGTTTTGAGCAGTAATATAATTGTTTTTAGTTACACCGTTTCCGGCTGATTCTAAGCCTTTATTATATGTATAGTTTGACTTTGCCTTTATCTGCTCTGCCGTTTCGGCGACTACTATATAAACCACTACGACAACGATGACAACAATAGCCGCGATAAGCCATCCAAAAAGACATTCCTGCACATTATCGCTCAATTTGGCTGAATACTCACTTAGCAAATAGCTTTCGCCATCTATCTCAATGTAAGCGTCAAGCCCACCGTTTTCAGTCACAAAAGCATCGGTAACTATAGAATCCGTAGCAATTACACTCTTTTCTTCGTCTAACATTGACATAGTAAACGTAAATTGCATAGCTTCAAGATTAAAGGCGCTTTCCACAACGGTGGTATAATTCGCGGTGTCACCATCAGCTAGCGATACGTTGTCAAAAGCAGATGCTAGCCGTTCGTTATATGGCAAAACGCCGCTAAATTCGGCTTTGTTGTCCGATTCGCTAATGGAATATTCCGAAAAATCCTTTAGGTATGTTGCATAACTCGGCGAATAGTCTAACTTAACCGTTCTAATTTCTTGCACAACGCTGCCGACACGCAAAAAACTCGTACCAACAAAATAGCCGACGGTAGCCATCACCAAAACTACGGCGATACAACTAAACCAAAAGCTTTTCCTTTTTATAATTGTGTTCACGCGTCAAGCTTCTTAAACTTTTATTTCAACGACTTGACACCGATTGGTTAAAGTGATGATGGTGTGCCAAAGTACATCGAGAGCAAATTCTTTTCACGGTAGAACAGAATCACGAAATTTGCTTAGCAATATTACGGGGTTTTCTAGCCTCGTTCCTAATTAATTTATATTTATTATACGCTTCCGGTTAGGATTGTCAATAGATTTTTACCCGTTTGCTAAGAGCTAAGAGCTAAAGACTAAGGGCTAAGACAATTACTTATCCTTTTTTTATTTGACTATTAGCTTACCATTATATATAATATTAAAGGTTTGTTTCTTTTCCGGATTTTTTATAAAGTCTCGGAAATAATTAAGCGCGATGATTATGATAATTAATTTTGGAGGATAACATATGAAGAAAATGACTATCGACGGAAACGCGGCGGCGGCGCATATCGCTTACGCCTTTTCCGAGGTGGCGGCAATTTACCCGATTACGCCGTCAAGCCCTATGGCGGAAAACGCCGACGAGTGGGCGGCGGCGGGGCGCGAGAACCTGTTCGGGACTAAGCTCAGGCTTGCGGAAATGCAATCCGAGGCGGGCGCGGCGGGCGCCGTTCACGGCTCCCTAGTGGCGGGCGCGTTGACTACCACGTTTA
>JAITNT010000057.1 GCA_031290295.1 Clostridiales bacterium | reverse complement strand
AAAGCTCGAAAGCGTAGTTATATACTGCGCCCCGCCTGCGGCGGCAAGCGTTCCCGCCTGCTCGAGCGCGTTGACTAGGGTTACAAAATCCACCCTTTCCTTAACGCCCTGATTTTTTATAGCGGACACGCCGTTATAAATAACCGCGTGCGCCTCGGAATAAAAATCCTCAGATTTGAGATTATCCAGCACATAGTACGAAATCTCGTCGTCGATGAGCACGCAGCCGAAAACGGACTGCTCCGCCTCGAGGTTATGCGGAAGCATTCTTCCCATAACCGCGCCTTCTCTCTTTATATCCTGCTTCTTAGGCGGCATACGTCATTCCTCCTTCCTTCCGCCGTACTGCGCGCCGAAAACGTCGCCGACGCCCGCGTTGCCGTTCCCGCCCGAAAAAATATCGCCCGCGGGCGGCGGAATCCGTCCGACCTTCCTTTTGCCTGCGGCACGCAGAATAAAATACAGCCCGGCGCCTAACACGGCGGTAAGTATAATAATAAACGGATAAAAAACCTCGTTCCTTAACCATACCTGCGTTACGATAATCGTACCGTCGGTCGTTTCGGAAACGTCCCAGTAAATATACTTCTCGCCTAAGCCGGAGCGCCCCGCCTCGTCCGCGCGGCTTCCCCGGAAATTACCGCCGTCGTACATAAACAGAAACTCCAACGCGATATTCTTAGCGTCGTCGAGCTTCACATCGGGATAATAGGCGCGGAAGCCGCCGAACTCGCTGTCGCCCAGCAAAAACAGCCTGTACATATTTTCCTCGATACCCGACGACGGCGCGCCGTCCCAAAGCCCGCTTTTGTCGCCGTACAATACCTCGGTTACCCCCGCGAACGGATTCGCGTACACGCGCGTATTCGCTTCGGTAAAGAACCCCGGGACGTCCGCCGTATTGCTTATAAGCCCCTCTCCGTCCGTACCCTTGCAATGCTTCCTGAATTCCGTATACGCGTCGATATCGGGATAATAGGTGGAAGCGACAAATTCCGTACTCGTGACCTTACCCGAAACATCCTTTACCTCGTTCCGATAAATCCCGAACTCGACCCCCGTGGGCCACTCGTAATACAGCAAATAATCATCGTTTACACTACACTCGGCGTCAGGGTAAGCGCCGTCGCCCGAGGCCACGGGATATTGACGGTATTTCAGCACGTTAAAATAAGTCGTCAAAAATTGAATCGCCTCATTGATCTCGTCCGTAGGTACGGATTCGTCGAACGCAACGTAATAGGTGTCTGAAAAGCTCGTATCGGAATATTCGTACCGCTCGAAGCCGCCCGTTACGGAACAGCCGGACAATACGCAAAGCGATGTAATTATCAAAACGAGCGCCGTTATTTTCTTATTCAAAACGATTTAACCTCCATACCGCCGCGCTCCGGCGGTGCGACGCTTTCTGCAGTATCCGGCGATGTAACAGCGTGTGAAAGACCGGACGCGCCGCAGACAAAGAAAGCGAGCGCTCCCGACGGGGAGTGTATACGGACATACACGACCCTAGGCGGTGCGACGCTTTCTGCAGTATCCGGCGATGTACGGGCTTTCACGATAACTCCTTTAGCGTCTTGTCGAACACATCCATAAGCTTTATATATGGCGCGTCCGCGGCAAGGTCTACGCCGGCGTCGCGCAAAATCTCATACGGCGACTTGCTTCCGCCGGCCTTTAAGAAATCGTAATACCGTTTAAGCTCGGCGTCGCCGCCGGAAAGAATGCTCTCCGCAATGTTTATAGCGGCGGTCAGCCCCGTAGCGTACTTATAAACGTAAAAGGAATAATAGAAATGCGGAATTCTGGACCACTCGTATTTAATATAATCGTCATGCTCTACCGACGGTCCGTAATACTTCTTATTAAGCTCGTAATACAACTCGTTAAGCACGGAGGCGGATAACGGCTCGTCGGTCTCCGCCATATAGTGTACCTTCAACTCGAATTCCGAAAACATCGTTTGACGGAATATCGTGGTGCGTATAGAATCCAGCTTGTAAGAAAGCAGGAATTTTTTCAGCCCCGCGTCCTCGGTAGTCCGCAGCAAATGCTCCAGAAGCAGCATTTCGTTAACCGTGCTCGCGACCTCGGCGACAAAAATTTTGTAGCTCGCCTTAGGCTCGGGCTGAAACTTAGCGGAATAATACGAGTGCATCGAATGCCCCAGCTCGTGCGCTATCGTGAACACGTCGTGCGTAGTAGCGGAATAATTCAAAAGAACGTACGGATGCGGCGCGTTATACGCAAACGTGGAATACGCTCCGCTGCGCTTGTTTTCCGTCTCATAAACGTCTATCCAACCGTCCTTATACGCCTTTTTGAGCAGCTTGTTATACTCCGCGCCAAGCGGCGCCAAGCCCTCCAGCACAAGCTTATACGCGTCCTTATATTTAAGGCTAAGCTCCGCGCCCTCGACAATCGGCACGTACATGTCGTACATATTAAGCGTGTCAAGCCCCATCAGCTTTTTGCGGAGGGCGACATAATCGTGCATGGCGGGCAAGCCCCCGTTAACCGCCGAAATAAGCTTAAAGTATACCTCCGCGGGCACGTCCTCCGCAGACAGAACCTTTTCGAGGTAATTGTCGTACTTACGCACGCGGCTATAAAAAATATCCTTGATAACGTCGGCGGAATAAGTCGTCGCAAGGGTGTTGTTGCGTTTTTTGAAGGTCTCGTAAAGCCCGTCGAAAGCAAGCTTACGCACCGCCTTGTCCTTGTGCTGCAGCAGCTTAGCATAAACGCCGTGAGTAAGCTGAACCTTTTCGCCGTCAACCTCGATTACGGGCAGCCCCAGCTCGGCGTTATCTATTACCGAAAAAATCTCGCCGAATTTACCCGTAAACTCGCTCATCTGCGCCAAAATGCTTTCCTCGCTCTCGGAAAGCACGTGCGGCTTCGCCGCGATAAGGCGTTTAAGCTCATAATCGTGTTCCCTGAGCATTTTGTTGTCCGCGATAGCCTGCAGCTTTTGCGCGGGCAACGCCGTAAGCTCCGGGTCGATAAACGCGGACGCGGCAAAAAGCTCCTTAAAAAGCATACCCGTTTTCGCGCTCATCCTCACGTACGCGTCCGCCACGGTGTTCTCGTCGCGGCGGATATGCGAATAAAGATGCAGCATTTCCGCGCGGCTTCCGAGGACGGTCACAAGCGTCATACAGCCCTTGACGGCCTTGGCGTTCTTCAATATGCCCTTATACGCGGCAAGCCTCGGAATTTCCGACAGCACCTCTTTATATTCCGCCTCCCACGCCCCGTCCGAAGCGAACAAGTCCTCCGGCCGCCACTTATCCGCGGGCGACAAATCCTCTCTCGTCTTAACTGCTTTCATAATGTCCTCCTAGTTTTTGTTGCTGTGTATAGGCGCGGGAATCCGTCCCCCGCGCAAAATAAATTTTTCCGGGCTTTCGGTATTCAGCGCGATAATAGGCGCGGAGCCGAGCAGTCCGCCGAATTCCGCGCGGTCGCCGACTTTTTTTCCGTAAACCGGGATAATCCTTACCGCCGTAGTTTTATTGTTAATCATACCGATAGCGCATTCGTCCGCGATAATCGCGGCGAGCACCGCCGCCGTAGTATCGCCGGGGACGGCAATCATATCGAGTCCCACGCTGCAAACGCTCGTCATCGCCTCCAGCTTATCGAAGGTCAGCCGTCCTGCGCCCACCGCGTTAATCATGCCGATATCCTCGCTTACGGGTATAAACGCGCCCGAAAGCCCGCCTACGTTGCCGCTCGCCATAACGCCGCCCTTTTTAACCGCGTCGTTGAGCATAGCGAGCGCGGCGGTCGTGCCGTGCGCGCCTACCGAGCTAAGCCCCAGCTCCTCAAGGATATGCGCCACGCTGTCGCCCGTCTTAGGCGTAGGCGCCAAAGAAAGGTCGACGATTCCGAATTCCGCGTTAAGCCGTCTTGCCGCCTCCTTAGCGATAAGCTGCCCCGCGCGCGTAATCTTAAAGGCGGTC
>JAITNT010000277.1 GCA_031290295.1 Clostridiales bacterium | reverse complement strand
CCGAACGCGATAAACGTAGGCGAGATTTCGCCCATAACAAACGGCATTTCGGATAAATCCATGCCGACCACGCCGCCCAAATCCGAACGTATATCCCTGATAAACGACGCGATAAGCCTTTTGTAAAGCACGGGGCTTCCCCTGTCGTCCTCGCCCTGCATCCAGGCAAAACCCGACACGTTTATGTCGTACGTATCCTTATACTCGTTATACACCCTCTCAAACACCGCCACAAGATTGTCGTATTGCACCCCGGTAGCGGCGTTAGGAGTGAAATTCTCCCGCTCGGACGGCGGAAGATAATTGCCGTACAGCGCGCTGTTGCCGCCGCTTGTATTATTAAGCGAAACGCCCCCCGCTGCGGATTTAACGATAAGCGCTTTTTTGGTTACGCCGTCGTAACGCCCGTTCAAAACCTCCGCCATTCCGTACTCCGGCCCCATATGCGCCGCGGTTTCACCGAATCCCACCGTCACCGCGCTAGCGGTAAAATACGGGCGCTGGTTGCCGGATTTTCCCGGCAGCAGCTTGCCCGCCTCGCCCGCGTACATTACGTTGCCGAACGACTGAATGTCCGTGAACGCGTGAGTGGGGTTCGTATAGCCGCTTATCCGCGACCACCCGGACGCGTTCGATTGTCCCGCTATCAAAAACACGTCTAACACGGGCTTTTCACCCGCCGCCGAAGCGCTTTGGGAATGCGGAAACCCTACGGCAAATAAACCCGCGGATAACAGCGCGCAACAAAGCAAAGCCGCGCAGGCTCTTGCGGAGCGTTTTTTCAACGCTCCGCAAATATGGTTTTTATACATAATGTCTTTTTCCTCATTATGCAATTCTCTAAACATGATACAAACCGAAATCGGCGGAATCGAAGGTCCACCTTATCGCGGAATATTGCGACGCAACGTCGCGCGAGCAAATTCCGAGCTGTTTGGTTTGATTCACGTCGAACAGACTTGCAAACGCCGACGTGGGAGCGTCGCCGCCACTCGGCACGCTGCTTATGTTTAGCGTACCGACAACGACCTGATTGACGATTATTGTCAACACACCGCTTTCGTAGACCAGCCCCGCCGTAAACCCGTTGTTCGTTAAAATGCCGCCCGGCAACTGATAATTCAGACCGTACAGTCCGGTTCCTACCCAAGGCTTGTCCGCTATAATTTGTATATCTAACCATCCGTCCGGCGCCCATACGACGAAAGCGATTTCAAACCGTTTGCCGTCCTCCGTTTCGACAAAGAATCTGGGCGCGTTCCACTCATTGACCGTCGAGCTGTGTTTCATGAACGCCTCTATCGCAAACGTATTGTTGCCCGCCGCAGTCTGAGCGCCCGCAAGAGCCTTAAACGCGTCGGCGGGGGTCGACGGAACGGTAAACGCCGTGCCGTCGTCGGTCACGCCGTCATAGTTTTCCAGCTTAACCCTGGAAAACACAGCCGCCGACGCCGAGGTCGCCGCGCCGCTTACGGTAACGTTTACGCTCTTAGACTCGAATCTGGCGCTGCCAAGGGTTATAGCGTTCGCACCGTCGGGCAAATCGATCGTATAGGTTTTTGCGGTAAGGTTCACCGCTCCGGTAAAAATCCCGGAGCTTACCGTTACCGTATCGCCCGCGCCGTAAAGCCCCGCCGCGTAACTGTAGCTTCCGCTTACGGTGTATGTTTGATCCGGTATCTCCTCGAACACCGCGACTACCGTTACCGTTCTGGAGGCCGTATAATTGTTAATCGTGTAGGTGTCGCCGACGACGCTTGACGTTACGTTCGTTCCGTTTACCGTTAAGCTCCCGAGCATATAGTCCGTGTCGGGCGTTATCGTGAACACCACGTTGTCGCCGTACTTGTAACCGGCCGACCCGGGCGTTACCGTGCCGTTGTCCGCCGCCTGCACGTCTACGTTCAGGCCAAGACCCGCAGTCGAATTGATAACCGCCGAATCCGTCGTCGCGTATATGCCCTTAACGTCCAGCTTCACACTGTCGGCGCCGAGAATCGCAACGTCTCCCGCCGCCGCCGAAACCGTGCGGCTGTGACGCAAGATATCGTCTACAAATATACGCAAACCGGTTCCGCTGCGGATAAGCATTATTTCAAGACCGGTCGTTTGATATTTGGTAAGCGTCTCCGAGTCGGTAGTAAAGGTCAACGCATCAACCCACACGTCCCAATCAGTGACTTGCACCAGCCATGTCGTACCGCTGTTATAGACGATTCTGACAAGGAAGCCCGTTCCTCCGATATCGAACCCTTGCGGCGCACCGCTGTGCGTCGCGTCGTCCTTAAACGTCGCTTTAACCATGTAGCTCGTTTGCGAGCTTAGCCCGTTAAACACATATTTCTGGTCGCCGCTCGTTCCGTCCGACTTAAGCTCGCCGTAACCCTGACGGCTGTAGTCGCCCGTCGCGTTCGCGCCGTTGAATACCGGGTATTGCAGCTCGGCTGTCAGCGCGTACGTTCCCGTAAGGTCCTTATCGACCGCCACGTTTTGCGTATAGCTCGCGTAACCCGGCAGCGTTATGGTAAGCGTCGCCGACGCCGTTTCCGGAATCGCCGCGAAGCTGTACACGTTGCCCGAGGCCGTCGCCGAATACGGCGTGCCGCCTACGTTAATCGTCGCGGTTGCGCCCGGCGCGTCCGTAACGTCGTAGCCCGGCGCGGCAAGCTTAGGTACGGCCTTTGTCGCCGTAACCGTCACCGCATAGGTCGTTTCGGGTATCTCCTCGAACACAGCGGCTACCGTTACCGTTCTCGAGGCCGAGTAATTGACGATTGTGTAAGTGCCGCCTACTATGCCCGCCGTTACGTTTGTTCCGTTTACCGTTAAGCTCCCGAGCATGTAGTCCGTGTCGGGCGTTACGGTCAGCACCACGGTGTCGCCGTACCTGTAGCTCTCCGAACCGGGCGTTACCGTACCGCCGTTGCCCGCCGTCTGAATGTCCATATCCAAGCCAAGCCCCGCAGTCGAATTGATAACCGCCGAATCCGTCGTCGCGTATATGCCTTTTGCGTTGCAGGTCATGCCGCCGTTAGCCTGTATCGCGACCACGCCGACCGCGCTTGCCGTTACGCTCTTAGAATAAACGTAAACCCCGTCATAGAATAAATAGAACCTGCCGCCGTCGCGGATGACCGTAATTTCTATGCCGTCGCTTTCGTATTTTGTGAGGTTAAAGGCCGTAGAATAAAGG
>JAITNT010000239.1 GCA_031290295.1 Clostridiales bacterium | reverse complement strand
AACATGAACGCAAAAAATGAAATTTATACGCAAATAACTAAGCTCGGACTCAAGGATTTTACCGTACCGCTGCTTATGAAACGCCTGAAATTGTCGGGCAATTTTGATTACCGTTATTTATCGGACATTGTAGCCGAGCTTATAAAGGACGGAAAAATTTGCAAGCGCAAGGGTAAATTGGCGCTCGCGGGTAAACCGGACAAGCCGGCAAGCGGCGGCGAAGCAAAAAAATCCCTGTCGCGGCGGTCGTTTAAGGACGGCGGCGGTAAGCGCCCGAGTTTGGGCGCGGGTATCGGCGGAGCGCCGCAGATAATCGGAAGGATACAGGCTAATCCTAAGGGCTTTGCTTTCTTGATACCGGACGGCGGCGGCGAGGATATATTTTTGCCCGCGTCTAAGCTGAACGGCGCGGTTCATAACGATAAGGTTATCGTCGCGGTAACGGAGGTTACCGACGGCGCGGGCGAGGTCGTCAAGGTGCTCGAGCGCGGCGCGGCGTGTATCGTGGGGATATTTAAGAGGCTGCCGCAGTACGGCTTCGTAGTTCCCGACGATAAGAAGTTTTTTAAGGACGTATATGTGTCTAAGGAGGATTTCGGGGGCGCGGAGGAGGGTCAAAAGGTAGTCGTCAAGATCGAGGATTACGGCTCGCCGTACAAGAATCCGTCCGGTAGAATAACGGAGACGCTCGGCTATCCCGACGAATGCGGTACGGATATTTTGTCGGTAATACGCGCATATAATTTGTATGAGGATTTCCCCGCCAAGGTGCAGGCGGACGCAAAGGCGGCTCCGCAATCGGTAAGCGGCGCGGACATAGACGGGCGCGCAGACTACCGCGGCATGCAGACGATAACTATAGACGGCGCGGACGCGCGCGATCTTGACGACGCCGTGTCTTGCGCTTACGACGTAAAAAATAAGACGTGGACGCTCGGCGTTCATATCGCGGACGTTACGCACTACGTCAAACCGAATACGCCACTCGATAAGGAAGCGTTTAAGCGCGCCACCTCGGTATATTTTCCCGACAGAGTACTGCCTATGCTGCCGCGCGAATTGTCGAATAACATTTGCTCGCTTAACGAGGCGGTGGACAGGCTGACCTTATCCGCCGTTATGAGGATAGATTCCGCGGGAAAAATAAACGGCGTTGAGATCTGTGAGAGCGTAATTAAAACGGCGCACCGCATGACGTACGACGAGGTAGAACGTATTTTTAAGAAGGATAAGGCTGCTTGCGATAAGAACGCCGACGTTCTGCCTATGCTTAAGCACATGCAAAAGCTAGCCGCCGTCCTGACCAAAAAAAGAGCGGCGCGGGGGTCGCTGGATTTCGAGCTGCCAGAATCTAAGATAATACTTGACGAGCGCGGCAAGACGGCGGACGTCGTTCCGTACCCGCGCGGCGAGTCTAACCGTCTGATCGAGGAGTTCATGCTTGCCGCTAACGAAAGCGTGGCGGAATACATGTTTAAGAGGAATATGCCTTTTATTTACCGCGTCCACGAGAACCCTTCCGCGGAAAAAATGGAGATACTCGCGGAATTTGTCAAGGGGTTGGGACTTGCGCTTGACGGGGATACGAAGCTGCCTACGCCGCTTATGATCGGAGCGCTGCTCGAAAAAACCGCGGAGACGCCTTATTCGGGCATAGTAAGCAAGGTTGCGTTAAGGTCGATGCAAAAGGCGAAGTATTTTCCCGTAAACCTCGGACATTTCGGACTTGCGGCGAAATTTTATTGTCATTTTACCTCGCCGATACGGCGGTACCCCGATTTGGGAATACACCGTATCATTAAGGATTATCTGCGCAACGGCGATACGGTCAGGGAAAAGTACGGAGAATTTATCGCGGAAGCGTCCGCGCAGTCGAGCCTGAGGGAGCGCGGCGCGGAGGAAGCCGAACGCGAGGTTGACAATATGAAAAAAACCGAGTTCATGCATTCTAAGCTCGGCGAGCATTTTGACGGCATTATCAGCGGCGTGAACGAATTCGGCGTATTTGTGGAGCTGGCAAACACCTGCGAAGGGTTGGTAAAGCTTGACAATCTGCCGCCGGACGAATATACTTTTGAGCGTAACAATTTTATATTGAGAGGGCGTAAGCATGAATACAGGCTCGGCGGGGCGGTAAGAATTATAGTGGCGGGCGCGGACGTTTCGTCCCGGAGAACGGAATTTGTGTTAGAGGAGCATTCTGATGACGGAGAAGCTGATAACAAGTAACAGAAGGGCGTACCATGAATATTTTGTTATGGAAAAATATGAGGCGGGCTTGGTTCTTACCGGCTGCGAGGTCAAGTCTATACGCACGGACAAAATCAACATTAACGACGCTTACGCCGTTTTTGTTCAGGGCGAATTGTTTTTGAGGGGCAGCCGCGTGAACCCTTACGACAAGGGCAGCTATTATAATTCCGATATCACGCGCGACCGCAAGCTGTTGCTCAATAAGTCGGAAATTAACAAGCTTATCGGCAAGGTTCAGGAAAAAGGGTTTACCCTCGTGCCGTTGTCGGCATACTTCAGAGGCTCGCTGGTCAAGGTCGAGCTTGGAATTTGCAAGGGCAAGCATACCTACGACAAGCGCGAAAGCCTGAAGCAAAGGGACATAGCGCGCGATACGGAGAGAAGGATTAAGGAGTTTAGGTAGAGTAATGACCGCGCGCAAGGTTTGTCCCGGGTTTGACGCGAAAGATCGTCCGAGGAGGAACGCATTAAAACGGATAGTACGTTTTATTGATTAATCTTTCGGTTTATGGTATACTGTTCGTAATAGACGGATATAAATTTATGGGGGTGTAACGGCTTCGACGGGGGAGCGAGGTAAAGGAAAAGCATGCAGAAGCGCCCGCTTCTTAAAAAGGGCAAAATTAAATTAAACGCTAACAGAAATACTGTTGCATTTGCCGCTTAATTAGCGGCTTCGTCGCACCGCGGGACTCACGACGGCGGCTGCGGCGTCAAGACTGTGAGGAACATTCGGTAAGTACCGTCCTGTATTTATCGGAGGACTTTTTGGGCTCGGGTTAAGAAAGCTTGCCGCGCGGACTTCCTTGACCGACACCGATCACCGGCTAAGCATGTAGAAAGCCTTTATTAACTCTTTCGGACCAGGGTTCGACTCCCTGCACCTCCACCAATTCCGTTGAAAAACGAACCCTACAATTTGTGGGGTTCGTTTTCTTTCGGCTCTGCTCCACCAATTCGCGTCAATATCCGAACACCGCAAATAGTCCGGTAATATCGGGCGGCAATTCCGCTTAAAATTCCGCGGCAGCGTTCAAGCGAAATCGGATATCCCGATTGTCGCAATAAGGGGGCGGGAATGTACAAATTCCGCATACGACCGTATACGGATTTTACAACTGCATCACGCACTTATCCTGTCGTTTGATTTTGACTGTTTTCGGGCGGTTCTGCGTCGGTTGGGATAT
>JAITNT010000206.1 GCA_031290295.1 Clostridiales bacterium | reverse complement strand
GCAAGGCGAGCTTGCGGGTAATCAAATTCATATCGCCGCGGACGGCAAGGATATACAAAAAATCCGTTACTTATACGCAAATGTTTTTGTGGAGGACACCGCCTATGTCTATAACGAGTACGGGCTGCCGCTCGCGCCCGTGCTGTCGTTAGACGTTTCGGACGCGCCGGCCGAAACCTACCGTATCACCGCGACGGCGTCGGACGGCGGCAGCGTGTCTCCGACGGAAGCCTCCGGACCACGCGGCGACGGCGCGCAGTTTCTCCTCCCCCCGCGCGAAGGATACAAGACCGATAAGGTGTTGTTAAACGGCGCGGAGACTGACTTCTCTGGCAACACCGTTACGGTAGAGGCGGTCACGGAGGATATCCTGTTGGAGGTATTTTTTGTAAGGGCGGAGCAAGCGCCGCCGCCCGCGGAGGAAAGCGGCTGCAAAAATACCGCATCGGCTATTGCCGCGGTTATCTCGGCGTTCGGCTTATTCTTTGTAATAAAGAAGCGGTAATTAAGGATTAGGAGGAGGAATGATGAAAAAAATCAGCGCAATTATACTTATGCTTGCCTTGTTTTCGGCGCTCGGCGCAGCAAGTGCGTTTAATCGCGCGGCTTTGCCGATAAGCGCGGCGGTTGCCGCCGTCAACGAGGGGCTTACCCTGCCGACCGTCAAGACCGCGGCTCCGTCAAGACCGAGCTATCCGACGCCGGGCTTCGACTCCACGGGCTTATCTCCGGCTAAGGATACCGTGCGATTCTATCCCGACCCGTCCGTCATCAAGCGGACGGATTTCGACGCTCAGTATTTGCCGCAGAACCGGCTTTGGAACGGCTGCACGACCATAGAAGTGACGGGCACGAGAATTTGGGTTGGGTTTATGACGGGCGGCCCGCGTGAGCCGGATCCTATGAACGCCGGGGTTATGTGCGTCAGCGACGACGGCGGAAAGACGTGGATAGACCCGTACATTGTAATCAGAAGCCTAACGGTCTTGGCAGGGTATCCCGTTCCGTGGCTGGATCCGGACGGCAGATTGTGGATATTTATCAATTCAGGTTCGGGCGACGAGTACGCGTTATATACCGATAATCCCGAGGCCGAGCTTAGCGAGATAGAGTGGGTGTTTGCTAACGAGCGCGCCGACGGCACGGTCGGAAGAATGTTCGAGGAGCGTTGGACGGGGCTGGCGTCGCAAAAGCCCATAGTCGTCTACGACGACAGAGGCCGCGAGGAGTGGCTTTGGCCGCAAGCCGGAGAAAAGCGCATTTCCGTGCTGATGAGCTCGACGGACAAGGGCTTTACATGGACGCAAAGAGCCGTAATTCCTTATAACTCCGCAATGTCCGTCGAGGATAAGGTTATCATTTGGAACGAGTCGTGGGCAGTGCAGCTTGCCGACGGCACGCTGTGCTATACGATAAGAATCGAGGGCGGTCAATTCGGCGGAATGGCGAGGTGCTATTCCTATGATAACGGCTTCACCTGGACGGCTTGGGAATACAACCTTGCGCCGCCGTTCAGCGGACCTGGTTCTAATCACGCTTCGATTATTCTTAATTCCGGCAACTGGCTGATGATCAATAATAACAATACGAGCGCAAGGAACGGAATGACCGCTTATCTTTCCGCCGATCAAGGTAAAACATGGAAATCGCTTTTGCTCGAAGCCGCGGACAGCTCTTATCCGGGTGCCGCCGAGGACGACGACGGAAATCTTTACATCAGCTACGATGTGCGCAGAACCGAAACGGGCGAAATCAGAATCACAATTATTTCCGAACGGGATATTCTCAACGGAACCTACTCCGACGAGTCAAAGCATAACGTCTGCGTTTGCCGGGCAATAGGAACGGATATTGTGAGCGCGGAGTATACCGGCGAGCTTACCTATCCCGTGGGAACGGGCATCGACGCAGTATACGCGGCTCTGCCTAAGTCGTTCGTTGTGATTACCTCGGATTACGGCGAAATAACGCTGAACGGAACGTGGAAGAATTATCGGTATTGGTCAAATACGGCGGGTACCTATGACTTTACCTTTACGGCGGATAATATGCCCGAGCATTTGTACGATATGCACGAATATTTGACCGCAAGGGTCACCTTGACGGGCGAGGCGGGCGAGAACCCCTCAGGCGGATGCGGCTCGGTCGCAAGCTCCGCGCTGCCGCTTGCTTTGCCGCTTTTGATTTGCGCGGGGCTGCTCTTAATAAAAACAAAAAGGCGGGAATGTAAATGAAGCGTATTTTATGTAAGGCGTTGCCGTTTCTTTTGTGCCTGGGGCTGTATTGTGTTTCCGCGTCCGTGTGGTCGGGCGAAAACACTGCCGGGCATGCTTTTGCCGCAGTCGCCGAGGCTTTGCAAGCAGCCGAGCCGATACCGCCGCTCTCTGGGGAGGCCGGGCTCAAAATAACCGGCGAAGCGGACAGGGCGGTGCAATACGCCTCCGTTATAACCGCGGGCGAACGAATTGAGATAAGCGCGGCCGCCTCGATTATCTTTGAAATATACATTGTTACGCCCGCTATGACCTTCACTTTTTGTCTGGTAGATACCGACGGCAACTTTTATCAGCAGGCGGGCATGGCAAGAGGCGCCACGGAATACAAAACGGCGGATTCTCTGGAGGCTTTGAACGGCGGAAGCTATGAGTCCCACAGCGGCGGCGAATGGCATTACCGCGCCGGCGTTATCGGCAAAATTTTTGTGGAGATTCCCGTTCGCACGGGCGGGTTCTATTCGAGGGCAAATCTTTCGGGCAAATACATAGGGAGCGGCGACAACGTTCTGCCGGCGGGCGTGGATCTTGCGGAAATGCAGGGCGTAACGCTGACCGCTTACGGATTAGTAACGTCTACCGCCGTAGCCAGCCCTATCGACTGTGTCGTCGGAAACGCGTATGTGCGCGACGGCGCTCTTACACAAGTCGTCGATATCGAACGGGCGGTTTATTCGCCGGAGATGTCCTCCGAGCTCTTGACCGTCAATATTTGGACGCTGCATTCGATGAATAACATACTGTGTACCGATTCGCTGTCCGCGCAAAAGGTTACGCTGTTTGCCCTGCCGCTTATCAAAAACGGTATGAAAACGGAGATGACTGCCGATGGGGCGCTTTCTAATTTGACCGGCTATGAGGCGCTCGAGCTTACCGTAGATAACGGCGCGGGCGGCGCGTACGCCTTGGATATCCGAATCCCGATATATTTTTCGCCCGCCGTTTCCGCATTTGCATCCTCGCTTGACGGGCATCTGTTTTTGGTCGCGGACGGGCAGACGGACGTCGCCGTATCGGACGGCGGCGTCATTCCCGCCGGGTTCAAGGGCTCGGTATTCGTCCCGCTGAGCCGTTACGGCTTCGGAGCGTACAAGGGCACGTTTATCAACGCGCACAGGATCGTCGCGGCGCCTGCGTCCGACGGCGTAGAAGCCCTTATCGTTACGGCGGACGCGCCGACAATCCCTATAGACGATACGACCCGGCTCAACTATAACGGGTACGAATACGTTATTACTCTGGGCGACTCCGCGGCATGGGCGGGCGCGTGGTTCGAGCTGCCCGAATACGATATGCCGGGGTTTGCTTATTACCTTTTGGACGGCAGGAAATATTATCCCGGCGACAGAGCGGATATCGTTTCCGCAGTCGCACCGGAGCTTGTGACCTTTGCCGAAATATCCGTAGCTTCCTGCCCGACAAAGAGAGTATACGCCGCGGGCGAACCGTTAACGCTGATCGGCGGCAAGATAAAGGTCGTCTACTCCGACGGCGCGGAAAGCGTTATACCGATCGGTCATACGCTGTTCGATATATCCGGCTTCGATTCGTCGAAGGCGGCGGACGAGCTTGTCGTTACGGTTTCGCGGGGCGGATTAACGACGTCCTTTACCGTCAAAATCGAGGCTCCGGCCGTGAGTGAAACGCCCGGCGGGGGTTGCGGCGGCGCGGCCGCGGTTATTCCGGCCTTAGCCGCTCTGGCGTTAACCGTATTACTAAAAAAGAAATACTGAACGCACATTTACCACATAAAAAACAAATCCGCGCTAGCGGCGCGGAAAACGGAGGATATCAAAAATGACAAAGAAAGTGATTTTACAAAGGCTGTGTATCGTTGGCATCATGCTTCTGGTTATGACGCTCGGGTTTGCCGCGCTTCTTCCTTTTGCGTATGGAGAGGGGAATGCCGAGGTCGACGCCGACGTTTCTCTCAGAATTTCCGGCGACGCGGGAGGGGGGGAGCGTTACTCTTGCAAAATATCCCGGCGTGGTGGTCGCGGGCGAGCAAATACCCGTGTCGGCCGCTGCCTCGATAATTTATGAGCTTAAGGATTTGCCTGCCGGCTTGAACTTCATGCTCTTTACGGTAGACACCAACAGCGCCTTTTATCAAGTGGTAGGTAAATCAAGCGTTTCCGGCGCATATAAAACCGCCGCAACCTTAGACGGGCTCGACTCCGCCGCGACGTTCGGCTTATCCGGCTGGCAATATATTTCGGGCTTGAGCGGCGATTGCTTTATAGAGGTTCCGATTGCCACGGGCGGATATTATGCGAGGGGGCAATGGATAAATTACCTGTTTGACGGCGCAACGCCGGTCGGCGTTAATGTCAGCGGCACCACCGCCGCCAACCTGAACGTAAGCACCGGCAGTC
>JAITNT010000181.1 GCA_031290295.1 Clostridiales bacterium | reverse complement strand
TGGGTTGCGCGAATTTGGAAACCGTGGTTTTTGAAGGCAAGGCGGATTACATCGACACGCACGCGTTCAGACAGAATCCTAAGCTTAGAAGCGTAATTTTCAAGGGCGATATCGGCACGATTTCTCCCTACGCGTTTGCCGACAACTACGCGCTCGTCGATTTGCAATTCGCAGGCGGCATCACTATCGGCGAAATCGGTTCGTACGCGTTCGCTAATTGCGTAGGTCTTACGGTTTTGAATTTGCCGCACATAGGCAAAATAGACACGGGCGCGTTCTACTTCGCACCTACCCCGACCGTCGCCGGCGACACGGCTCCGACGGTGCTTACCAAGCTTACGAGCGTGACAATTAACCGCCTGACCGAATTCGGCATGGGCGTTTTTGACGGCTGTTCCGAGCTTGTAAACGTCGCGTTCGGCTCGGACGTAAAGCTTGACAGCATTATCGGCGCATTCAGAAACTGCGCAAAGCTGACTACAATTACGATTGACGCGGGGAATACGCATATATTATTCGAGAACGGCGCGATTTATAACGCGGACAAAACCAAGCTGTTATCCGTGCTGCCGAACGTAACCTCGCTTACCTTGCCGAGCACCGTAAAAACGATCGGGCAGGGCGCGCTTTTGGGCAGTCCGGTAACCTCGGTAAATCTGACTAACGTCGAGGTTATAGAGAACCGCGCCTTTGCGGAATCCGCCTTGCAGAGCGTGACGTTCGGAGCTTCGCTCAAGACTATCGGCGAAATGGCGTTCTATAAATGCGAAGGGCTGCAGGCGATCGGTCTTGCGGGCTGCGTGAACCTTACCTCGATAGGCGAGGCGGCGTTTATGAACAGCGCCGACGTTTCGCCGACGTTTGAAATTACCGTACCCGCTTCCGTAATAACGGTAGGCGACTACGCGTTTGCGTACGCCAAGGGAATAAACAAAATAACCGTCGCGGGTAATCCCGCGTTAGGCACGCTCGTATTCGCGTATTGCACCTCGCTGGGGGCGGCGGTTCTCGGTACGCAGTTGAACTCTATAGGAGCGTACATGTTCCTCGGCGCGGCGTTCGCCGCCTTTACGCTGCCCGCGCGCATAACTCAAATCGGCGAGGCGGCGTTTGCCGATTGCACCGCGCTGACCGCGTTTACATTCGAGCCCGGCTCTACCTTGGCCGCGATTCCTACGGGAATGTTAATAGGCGCTTCGAGGCTCAACACAATCGCCTTGCCCGCCTCGGTCGAGCGCATAGAAGCGGCGGCGTTTCAGGAATGCTCCGCGCTTACCTCGATCGCTTTGGACAATATTATATATATCGGCGACTACGCGTTCTGCGAAGCGCCCCTGACCGCGTTTATCGCGCCGAAATTAAAGCAGATGGGTCAAAATATCTTTTCGACGATAACGTCCGGACTGTACGGCTTTTCGGTGCGCATAACGTCCGTATCGGCGCCGCTTCTGGAGGCGGTACCGGACAACGGCTTTAACGGGTTCGTATGGCTTACCTCGATATCGCTGCCCGCCGTTAAAGCTATAGGCGTGCAGGCTTTTTCGGGGTGCACCCGTTTGGTCTCCGTCAATCTTCCGCTTTTGGAGAGCATAGGCAGATACGCTTTTTACCGCAATGCGTTCAGGTCGATTGACCTCCCCAACGCGGTTTCCGTAGACGCGAACGCCTTTAGCGGTACGTTGCTTACGGCGCTTAATTTCTCCGATAAGCTGCAAAAAATCGGCGCGGACGCTTTCTCGGGTATCGCGGGTCTAAAGGAAATTACGGTCGCCGCAGCAAACCCCCTGTACTTTTCGCGCAGCGGCGTGCTTTACAAGCGTATTCTCGGCGGTTACGATCTGGTAAAGTATCCGCAGGAAAAGGTCGGCTCGGGCTATGTCGTGTATGAAAACACCGTACGTATCGGAGCTTCGGCGTTCGCCGGCAACAAATATCTTATCGAGGTGACGCTACCGCGCTCGCTAAAGAGCATAGGCGACGCGGCGTTCTACGGCTGTACGCTGTTGACCACGTACCGTTTCAATTCTCCCTACGCGCCGATTCTGGAGTCCTCTTATGTTTCGGGCGTCGCGTTGAGTTATTCAAACTTCACGCGCGCGATAGGCGGCGGCACGGCGATTAAAATGACTATACCTAAAAACGGAGCAAGCTCGTACGAGGGCTATGTTTACGACAAGTATTTTTCGTTGACTACGCGCACGGATATGATCGCGCTGTATGACGAAACTATTGCCGCTATGGCGCTTATAGACCTTTTGCCTAATCCCGAATACGTCACGCTCGCCGATTACGCCGCCGTGCTAGCCGCGCAAGCCGCGTTAGAGCGCGTGCCGCAGGATCAAAAGGAAATCGCCGGTTCGGAAAGATTAAACGCCGCGCTTGCCGCTATAGACAAGCTGTTAAGTTCAAAAAGGGTGTCGGATACGGTAGCCCTGATTAAGGCGTTGCCCGCCGATATAACGTTAGACGCTGCGTCGGCGGTCGAGGCCGCGCGGCAGGCTTACGACGCGCTTTCGGACGCCGAAAAAATAAAAGTGAGCAATTATGCCAAGCTAACGGCGGCGGAAGGTATCATAGAGGCGTTGCTTAATCCCGCGCGAAGCCCGGAGGGCTTGCAGGGGTGGCACATAGCGTTGATTGCCGTCGGTTCCGTCGTTATCGTCGGCGCGGCGGCGGTCGCTTTTTACGTATTCGTACTGCGCAAGAGATTTAAGGTAAAAAAGATTTAAGGTAAAATGAGAAAGGTTAAAACGGGAATAATTATTATTATAGCGCTGTTCGCTTTGGCGTTTACGGTCGCGGCTTGCTCCTCGGGGTCGAGCCGTCAGACCTTGCGCGACAAGGGAATGGTTTGCGCTATTCTCGACTGCGCCGGCGGCAGTATCGACGGCGAGCCGAAAAAGGAGCTTTATCAGATTCCGCCCGCTTACCTGCCGCGCCCGGGCTCGCTGATAGAGATTCCCGAGCCGATGCGCGCCAATTACACGCTTATCGGTTGGTTTCTCGGCGAGCGGAACGCGGACGGAGATATCGTTTACGGCGCGGAGTGGGATTTTTCCGTCGATAAAATGACGGAGGACATAACGCTGTACGCAATGTGGCGCGAAAGCTTCTATTTTGATTTTTATTACGCGGACGCGCCGGATACGCTTGTCGAAACGAAGCGCGGCATTAGTCTTACGGCTGCGGCGGCGACGCCCGAGCGTACGGGGCATACCTACACGGGCGACAGTTATTTCGACGCCGCCAAGCAGCTGCCCGTCGCGTATCCGTTTACGCCGGCGGAGGGCTCCGGGCTGCATATAGCGATTTTTACGGAGTGGGTCGAGGGCGATTACATTATCGTGCGCGCGCCCGCCGACCTTAACGGCGCGAACGTGTCGGCAAATTATTACCTTATGAACGACCTCGATTTTGCCGCCGCCGCCAACTGGACGGTTCGCGACAGCTACACGGGTATTTTGGACGGCAACGGTTATACGATACGCAACCTCACCGCGGCGAACGCGAATTTACTGTTCGATTCCTACGGCTTGTTCGGAAAGCTCGTCGGCGCTACGGTGCGAAATCTTACGTTTGCGAGCTGCCGCCTGTCCGCCGTCGTCAACACGTCGAGGGGGCAAATGCGGTTCGGCGTTCTCGCGGGCGCGGCGGACGCAAATGCGCGCGTGAAAA
>JAITNT010000164.1 GCA_031290295.1 Clostridiales bacterium | reverse complement strand
CCGCATTCTCAATTCCAAAACTTTTTCGCTGAATGTCATTATTACCACCACCTATTGCAGTATGTTAAATATTATAGCACAATTGAAAACAAAACACAACCCCTTAAACGCTCGTTTCTAAAAACATTCTCCGAGTATATGCACACGCGCCCGCAGGTTTTGATACGGACGCGTGTTTTATATTCGGCGTGTTCTTTTTCTTTCCCAAGGTTAAAACCGCACACGGCGTAAACGATGCCGTTTCAACGCTCTATTGTCGCCATCAACTCCGCCGCAATCTCGCGGCTCGGTATACGCATTACGCTTTCGCCCGAATAGCCTACACCAAGCGGGTTTATTCCTCCGTACCAAACGATGCAATCATCTATTACCGCGAATTTTCGGTATAGCTTCGGCAAAACTATCACGCTAACGCCCGCATCTTGCAATAGCTTTATGGCTTGCGCGGCTTTAATTTTACCCCTGTCCTCCGCCGCTTTCGTATGAACCGTTACCGTAACACCATGCAAAAATTCCGTGTTGCGGACGAATGACCGCACACTTTTTTCGCGCAAATACGGGCTTGAAATCACAATGCTTTTCATTGCATCCGATATATCGTTATGAAAAGCGTCGTCAAAGCCGTATTCGTCAAAAATAATATTGCCCGCGCCCTCGCTTGCCGCTCTTGTCAAATAGCCGAGCGCGGCGTAACCCCTTAGACGGCTTTGATACATCTTTTCTAAAACCTTTGACCGAAAATCGGCGTAATCGTAAACTATGACCTCTTTTTTGCCGTCATAATAACGGTGCAACCTGCCGACATACTGTTCGAGCGTTCCGCGCCAAGAATTAGGGTCGGCAAGAAATAAGGTATCCAGTCGCGGCTCGTCAAATCCCTCGCCCACATATTTTCCCGTCGCGACTATGACGAAGGCTTCATTCTGCGGTAAGGCTTTCAACCGCTCTAATTCCGCTCGCTTTTCTTTAGCTTTGCCGCCGCCGATAAGTATTATCACGTTTTTACAGTGCGGCTTCAAAGCCTCCGCAAGGGTTTTAACGTGGTCTTTTCTGTTACATAGAATTATAGGCGTTCTGCCTTTCTTGAAAGCCGCAATTACATCTTTTATTATCGTTCCATTGCGGAAAACATTTGAGGACAGTTCCGAATAAATCTTGGTTATCGCCGTATCGTCCTCGCAAATAAAGCGCGTAAATCTTGGTATAACGTAATGCTCGAAGGAACGGTTTCTTATCTCGCTTTTGTTGTCGGCGGAATAGCGGATTTGCCCACACTGCATAGTTATAATCGGGTCGTGCCCGTCCTGCCGTTTGGGAGTCGCCGTCAAACCGTAAACGTATTTTGCGTTAACCGTTTTCAAAACCCGCTCGAAGCTAAACGCCGAAACGTGGTGACATTCGTCAACTATGACCATTCCGTAATTTTTAACAAAATCCTTAGTCTCGCCCGTCGCTCCTTTGCCCGCCGCCGATTGCAACAACGCTATGTCTATAAGCCCGCACAGTTTATTCTTTTGAGCTCCGTATTGCCCGATAACGGTTGCCTTTTTCTTGCGTTTGCTTTTTGCCGCGCCGTCGGGCGTTTCCTCCGCTTCAACGGTTATTTTCAAAAATTGCTCTATCCTTTCTTTCCATTGCGCAGCAAGCTGTGTCCTATGAACGAGGACTAACGTGCTTGTTTTTATCTGCGCGATTAGATTAAGTCCCGCCACCGTTTTTCCGAATGCCGTTGTCGCGGAAAGTACGCCGTTATTGTATTTGAGCAATTCCTCTACCGCTTGATTTTGATTATCACGAAGCGTTCCGACAAACTCAACGTCAATAGGTGTGCCGCTATTGCGTTCATCACTAATGTTGATTTTACACGGCGCAAGCAACCGCTTTATATCGTCAAAAAGCCCGCGCGGCAAATGAATATATTTATTGCTTTCGTCTGCACACGAAATAATCCTCGGTTTGTCATAGGTACTCAACCGCATAGCCTGCGCCTTAAAAAACTCGGGGTTTTTGAAAGCGGCAAGTCTTTTTAGTTTGTGTAACAACCTTTCGCTCATACCCGTTTTTTCTATATATATCATATCCGCCAACACGATATTTACGCTTTCAGGATAATCCGACTCGGACAGCTTGGTTTCATTGTGGGTTTTCCACGGCTTGTCTGCGTCCTCCTTATCGATTTCATCGTCGGGAATTATATCGATTATGCGGTTGACATCGCTGAAATTCAATCTTTTAACTAAGGACAAATACGCCCATTGGTCGGCATACGGCACAAAGCTCTCATCTACAAAAACGCTGTTGCCGTTTTTGCGAGGAACGGCTTGGAGCGGCAAGGCTATAAGGTTTCCCAACCCGCCTTTCGGCATCGTGTCTTGATTGGGGAATAACCTGTCGTATGATTTGAAGCCTATTTCGTGACGCAAGTTCATTGCGTATGTAAGCAATTTAACGCCGAGCTTTCTTGCAAAACGCGCGGAAATTTTATCCTCAAAAAAGAACCAAACATGACCGCCCTTGCCCGAACGCGAACGCTCGACGCAAGGCTTTAATCCAAGCGACGCGCACGCCTCGCTGAAAACGGCAATATCCTTTTCATAATCCGCCTCGTCGAAATCAACGGCAAGGAAATAACAATCCTCGCTCTCCGTCATGGGATAAACGCCGATAATGCTTTTCCCCTGCAAATGGCTTTTAATTACAGATTCGGTAAGCGGTACGTATTCTCTGCCGTCGCAATTCGAACATTTTACTTTCGGTTTTTTACAACCGCCGCCCCATTCGTTTGCGCAAACGGGGCTATAACC
>JAITNT010000121.1 GCA_031290295.1 Clostridiales bacterium | reverse complement strand
TGGATTTCTCGCGCGGAGTCCCCGACAAGGCGCGCACCGTAGTCGCGGTGAGCGAGCTTATCGCAAGCGTGGACGGGCTGCGCGCGGCGTATAAAAATCTCGTGCGGTTGCTTAATTCCAACGGGGGCGTAAATATCAAGTTTGCTTTGCTCGCCGATTTGCCGCCGTCGCCCGATATTACGGACCCGCGCGACGGCGGCTTTTTCGACTGTGCGGAGACGCTTTACTCGAAGTCCGCGTATAAGGACAGAATAGCGGTTTTATTCCGTTCGCGCACGGCGGATTCCGACGGCGGATATTGCGGACGCGAGCGTAAAAGAGGAGCCGTCATGGATCTTTGCGCGCTGGCGCAAGGGGAGCGGGGCGCGCGCGAGCGGTTCCGTCGTATACTCGGCGATATCGGCGAGCCGACGTATCTTGTCGCGCTCGACGCGGATTCGTACATGAACGATATTACCGCGCTTATCGAAACCGCCGAGCATCCCTCGAACGCTAAGTATAACGTAATAACGCCCAAGGCCTATACCGACGTTCTTACGACAAGAGATACGGCGTTTGCGCGGATTATGGCGGGCGGACGCGGCTACCACGTATATTACGAGCATAACCCCGAGCCGGAGCAGGATATTTTCGGCAGCGGTATTTTTTCGGGTAAGGGGATTATACGGATAAAAAACTTTTACGGCGTTTTGAAAAATGCGTTTCCCGACGGCCGTATTTTGAGCCACGACCTTATAGAGGGCGCGTTTACGGGTGCGGCAGGCTCGGATATCGCGCTTTATGACAGCTTCCCGTCAAACGCGGCGAGCAATTTTACGCGCGCGCTGCGGTGGCTCCGCGGAGATTGGCAGCTTGCGCCTTATTTGTTCGGCGAGATAGAGAACGGCTCGGGCGAAATCGTCCCGAACCCTATATCCTTACTTGACAGATGGCGGATTTTTTATAACATGTTTAGGACGGTAATGCCGATCGCCGCCCTTGTTTTGTCGCTTGCGCCGCTTTTTACGGGCGCGTATGTTACCGCATTGCCCGCGGCGGCGTACCTTCTTCTTACGCCCGCGGTTACGGTAATACGGCGAGCGCGGAATATTTTATGCGGCGCTAAAATAACCGCCGAGCTTAAAGAGACGGTTTATTGCATTATCCGTGCGGCGAGCGAAATTGCGTTGCTGCCCGTCGTCGCGGCGTACAACCTCGCGGGCATCGCCGTTACGGTGTACCGTTTGACGGTGTCGAGGCGGAAGCTGCTGTCGTGGAAAACGTTTTCCGCGTGCGAAAGCGCGAAGGGCGGGTTTTCGGAATACGTTAAATTCTTATTTCCTAATCTTATTGCCGCGGTGGTAATTACAGCGGTCGCCGCGTTTACGGGCGCGGCGGCGTATTATGCGCTTGCGGCGGTTTTTTTGATTAGTATACCGTTATGCTATTTGGGCGGGCTGGAAGCCGCGCCCGAGAATACCGCGCCCGCCGCGCCGGAACGGGCAAGGCTCAGGGAGCTTGCCGCCCGAACCTACGGCTTCTTCACCGTACAGCATACCGCCGAAAATAACTATCTGCCGTGCGATAATTTTCAGGAGGAGGGCGGAATCGGCTGGATACGCCGAACCTCGCCTACAAATATAGGCTTCGCGTTGTTGGCTAATCTGTGCGCCTACGGTTTGGAGCTGTGCGGTTACGAATCCTTGTGCGTAAGAACGCGCGATATACTCGCCACTCTGAAAAAAATGCGTAAATGGAAGGGGAATCTTTATAATTGGTACGACGTCGCTACCCTTAAGGTGCTTCCGCCCGTGTACGTAAGCACGGTGGACAGCGGTAATCTGCTTGCCGCGCTCGTGACATGCCGCGCGGCTTTCGCCGCCTCGCCCGAAATTCAGAGGGATATCGACGCGCTGACGGACGGCTGTGAAATCGAAGCGTTATACGACGCAAGACGCAAGCTTTTCTATATCGGAACCGACACCGTCAATCCCGACGCCTCGCACTACGACCTTATGGCAAGCGAAGCGATGCTCGCGAGCTATCTTGCCGTTTCGTTAGGGCGCGTGCCTAAGGAGCATTTTTACAGGCTTTCCCGCGCGGCGGTCAGGCTCGGGGGCGCGGCGTTATACTCGTGGTCCGGAGGTATGTTCGAGTACCTCATGAGCGCGCTGTTTTTGCCGGTTTATAAAAACACCCTTATTTACGGCAGCAACCGCGGCGCGGTGCGCGCGCAAATCGCCTTTGCGCGGCGTGAAAAGCTGGAGTTCTTCGGTATATCGGAATCGCAGTACTACGATTTTGACGCAAGCGGCAACCTGCAATATAAGGCGTTCGGCATAGAACGGCTCGGGTTGCGCAAGGAGAGCGGTCAAAGGGTGCTTTCGCCTTATTCCGCCGCGCTGGCTCTGGCGGTATATCCCGCCGCCGCCGCACGCGCGCTGTCGGACTTGTGCGCGGCGGGGTATTCAGGACGGTACGGATTTATCGAGGCGGTAGACTGCCGCGAAGGTAATCCGCGCGCGGTGCGTTCGTACATGTCGCATCATCAGGGCATGATTCTCTGCGCGCTTACCAACCGTCTTAACGGCAACGCAATTATAAAAAGCTTTATTGCCGACGACAGATGCGGAGCTAACAGAATTTTATTGACGGAGCCGCCTATACTTAAAGCGAGGCGCAAGACGGTTTCCCGCGCTAAGCCCGGTATTGCGCCGGAGCCTTACCTGAGGATTATTACCGTGCGTCCCGAAGCCCCGGAGGTTAATGTGCTCTCGGGCGGCAAATATACCCTCGTCACCGACAGCGCGGGCGGCAGCTTCTCGGTTTTTGACGGTGTGAATTTGACCTCTGCGCGCCCGGACGGCGATTATATAGGCACGAGAGTTTATCTTGCGGCGAACGGCGGCGTAACCGACGTCGACGCCGACGCGAAGCGTATAATTTTTTCGGGGGCGTACACGGCGTATTCGGGAACGTTCGCCGGAGTCAACTATACCGTAAGGGTATCGGTAATGCAGAATATCGGCGGCGAAATAAGGGAGATAAGGCTCGCCAACCGCGGAAGCGCCGCCGTCAAGCTAAGGGTGTTCGTAGTTAGCGAGCCTATACTCAACGACGCCTCCGCGCATTACGCGCACCCCGCCTTTCATAATTTATTCACCGCCGTAACGCAGGAAAAAAATTATATTGTCGCGAATAAAACCAACGCCGCCGACAAGATATACTATGCGGTAGGCTCGGCGGGCGCGAGTAAATTCGAGGGGAACAAGGCAAATCTGTTCAGGCGCGACGGAGGGGGCTTTATAAAAACGCGCACCGACAATAAAAGCTTCGGCGTTACGCTTAACCCGATTGCCGCGGTCTACGACGAGTTCGAGCTTGCGCGCGGGGCGGACAAAAATTTGCTGTACCCTATCGTCGCGACCCGCAGTAAGGAGAGTATAGCGCGTATCCTTGACGGCGCAAAAAGAGCGGATTTTGCGGATACCGTAATGATGAACGCCTCGGTCGCTCATCTGCAATTTCAAGCGAAAATAGGCGGCTCCGCCGAGCGCAGCGCCGCCTACGCGAGGCTTGCCGCAGCCGTGCTGTTTCCGTCGAACCCGAACCCGCGCGACGGCTTAAACGCCGCGGAGGGGCGGGCGAGGGCGCTTAGCGAGCGTTCGTTCCCGACGGACGTGCCCTTGGTCGTATTCGGGCTGTCCGACAACGCGTATTTTTCCGAGCTTGAATTTGCCTTGCGCGCGATAAAGAGCGTAGAGCGGATAACCAAAAAATATTGCTTCGTCATCATGTTTTCGGAGCATGCCGGATATAACAGCCCCGTTGCACGCGGTATAGAGCAGCTTCTCGCGGGACTAGGATTGCCGGGCGGTTCGGACAAGATAAGGAGCTTTAACGCGACAGGCGAGCATGAAACGGCGGAGGCGTTGCGGCGCTTTGCTTCCGTGCTGTACGACGATCATTTCGCGGATTCTCCGTCGGCGGACGGCTTGACAAACGATTTCGGCAGCTCCGCCGCGCCGACGCCGGCGCCTCTTGCCGACGCGCCCGGGAGCGGCGTTTTTGCCGACGAGCCTTTGGGCATAGGCGGCTTTATGAAAAACGGCGATTACGCCGTCGATATTACCGAAACGGATACGCCGCTGCCGTGGTCGAACGTCATAGCGGACGGGGATTTCGGCACCCTGATTACCGAGCGCGGCGGCGGCTACACGTGGTTCAAAAATTCGCGGGAGAGCAAGCTCACGGTTTGGTCAAACGACTCCGTATGCGACCCGCCGTCCGAAACGCTTATGATAAGAGACGACGACCGCAATATATGCTGGACTCCCGCAAAATCCCGTTTCGGCGCGGCGGACGGCGAATATACCGTAATGCACGGGTTGGGGTATACGGCTTTTTATAATAACTATAACGGCGTATCCTCGGTACTGCGCGAATATATAGACCGCGGCAACAGGACGAAGCTTTTTGCTTTGCGTCTGACTAACGCCTGCGGAGAGGCGAGGAAGCTCACGGCGTGCCTCTCGCTCAAGCTGTTGCTCGGTTCGGAATTAAGCGCGAGGGGCGCGCCTCCGATAATCGAGCGCAAGGAAAGGGGCGCGCTTGCGGTTAACGCGCATAACGGTATAAAGGCGTTACTGCTGACCGACGCGGAGGATTTCGGGCTGTCGGACAACCTTGCCGCCTTTAACGCATGGAAGCGCGGCGGTATACTTACCCCGGGCAATGGTATTCCGCTGTTGAGCCTGGCGCGCGGCGTTATATTGCAAGCGGGAGGGCAGGCGGAAATATACTTCGCGCTCTCCGCCGATCCGCAGTATTCGCTTGCCGCCGCGAACGCCGAGCGCGCCTATGCCGACTGCGTAAGGTATTACGGCGGACTGTCCGCGCTGCGGATAGAAACTCCCGACAAGACGCTGGACTACATGTTTAATTACAGGCTGCCGTACCAGGTAGAATGCTCGCGCTTTTACGGGCGGTGCGGGTTTTATCAGGCGGGCGGCGCGTACGGCTTCCGCGATCAGCTTCAGGACTGTCTGGCTATGCTGTACGTCGAGCCGTCGAGGGTTCGTTCGCATTTGCTTCTGTGCTGCGAGCATCAGTACGCGGAGGGCGACGTTCAGCATTGGTGGCATCCGGAGAAGTACGGGCTTAGGACGAGGGTAAGCGACGATCTGTTGTTCCTGCCCTATGTTACGGCGGAATACATCGGCTTTACGGGTGACGCGGGTATACTGGACGAGATAGTCCGCTATTTGTCATCGCCGCCGCTGACCCCCAAAGAGCGCGACCGTTATGAAAATCCGAAATACGACGGTTGCGGAACGGTGCTCGAGCACTGTCTGAAGGCAATCGAGCTTGCGGGTATGCGGGTAAGCGACCGCGGCTTACAACTCATGGGCGCGGGGGATTGGAACGACGCCATGAACCGCGTAGGCGCGGGCGGGCGCGGCGAAAGTATTTGGCTCACCATGTTTTATGTGTTTGTGCTGAACGGGTTTATCCCGTATGTGCGCGACCGCGCATTGAAATCCGAGCTTCGTAATCTCGTTGCGGGCGCGCGTGAAAGTATAAACGAACACGGCTACCGCGGCAATCGTTATTTGCGGGCGATAACCGATAACGGTTACGTTTTGGGCGCGGACACAAGCCTGGAATGCCGTATCGACCTTTTGCCGCAGGCTTGGGCGGTGATTTCCGGCGTCGCGGACGCGGCAAGGGCGGAAAGCGCCCTGAACGCCTGCCGCGAGCTGGTAGACGCGGGCGGCAAGCTTATCAGTCTGCTCGATCCGCCGTACAGCATACTCGACGCGGGCTATATTTCGGAATACCCTAAGGGCGTGCGCGAGAACGGCGGTCAATACACTCACGCCGCGCTGTGGTACGTCGCGGCGCTGTTCCGCGCGGGGCGCGCCGACGAGGGATATAGAGCGCTCGCCATGCTTAACCCCGCAAACCACGCGGGCACGGTATTCGAGGCGGAGAAATACATGGGCGAGCCGTACGCCGTTTCTGCCGACGTTTACACTAACCGGGCGTATTACGGCCGCGCGGGCTGGACATACTACACCGGCTCGGCGGCATGGATGTATAAGGTTACGGCGGAGGAACTGCTCGGCATAAGGATTCGGGGCGGCAAGCTGATAATCAAGCCTAAGCTTCCCGAGAGCTGGGACGGCTGCTCCGTCGTCTACCGACCGCCGGGGCAGGGCGTGCTCAAAATTAAGATTGTCAACCGCCGCGCCGGCGTACAAAAAATGACGTTGGACGGAGTGACGCTTAACGCCGATTATTTAACTATCCCTAAGGAAGGGAATATTGTCAATGTTCTACTTGAAATTTAACCGCAAACGTGTTACAATAAAATTATGGATTTATTCAGCGAAGGTTTGGCAAAGCTCGCGCCTCTCGCGGACCGTATGCGTCCGGAGAGCATGAACGATTTTTACGGGCAAGCCCACATTGTGGGCGCGGGCTCGCTGCTTAGGCGCGCCATCGTTGCGGACAAGCTCGGCAGTTGTATTTTTTACGGTCCGCCCGGCGTAGGCAAAACCTCGCTCGCTAACGTAATAGCGAATAATACCAAGGGCGCGTTTACCAAGCTTAACGCCGTGTCGTCGGGCGTAGCCGACGCCAAAAAGGTCATTGAGGAGGCGCGCAATCTGCTCGCCATGTACGGTAAGCGCACCTATCTGCTGTTAGACGAATGTCACCGCTGGAACAAGGCGCAGTCCGACTGTGTGCTTTCGGCGATAGAGGAGGGCGCGATAGTTTTTATCGGCTCGACTACGGAAAACCCGTATGTAGCCATGACCCGCGCTATCGTGTCGCGGTGCCGGATTTTCGAGTTCAAGCAGCTGTCCGCCGCCGATATCGAGCGCGCGCTCTTAGACGCGCTCGATTCGCCTAAGGGGCTTAAGGATTTGCGCGTGAAAATTGACGGGTCGGCGCTCAAGTTCTTTGCGTGGGCGGCGGCGGGCGACCTGAGGACGGCATATAACGCGCTCGAGCTTGCGGCGACTACTACGCCCGTGCAGGCTGACGGATACATAACGATAAACGGGGAAATAGCCGAGCAGTCCATTCAAAAGAAAGCTCTTTCTATAGACGAAACGATGTATTACGATATGCTGAGCGCATTTTGCAAGTCGTTGCGGGGGTCGGACGCGGACGCCGCGCTGTACTGGGCTATGCGCCTTATCGAATCGGGCTGCGACCCGATGCTTGTTATACGCAGGCTTACGGTGCATTCGGCGGAGGACGTAGGGCTTGCCAATCCGAACGCGCTTACGGTCGCCGTCGCCGCGCTGACCGCCTTTGAAAAAATCGGTTTGCCGGAGGGGCTGATTCCTCTTACCGAAGCGATAATTTATGTGGCGTCCTCGCCTAAGTCAAACTCGGTAGTCACGGCGTATAACGAGGCGAAATCCGCCGCCGCAGGCTCGGGCGACGCGCTCGTTCCCCTGCATTTGCGCGATACGAGTTACCCGCTTATGGAAAAGCCTAAAATACCGTACAAATATCCGCACGATTACGGCGGCTACACCGAGCAGCAGTACCTGCCGGACGGCTTAAAGGACAGTAAGTTTTATCGTCCCGGCGATAACGGGAACGAGGTGCGGCTAAAGGAATTTTTACGGTTAATAAACCCGAAAAAATATTTATAAAACGGAGGTAAACATTATGAAGGAACTCAAAGGCTCACAAACGGAAAAAAATTTGCAGGAGGCTTTTGCCGGTGAATCGCAGGCGCGCAATAAATACACTTTTTTCGCGTCGGTGGCAAAAAAGGAAGGCTACGAGCAGATTTCCGCAATCTTTACCGAAACCGCCGCCAACGAAAAGGAGCATGCCGAGCTTTGGTTTAAGGCGCTCGGCGGAGTGGGCAACACGGTTGAGAACCTCGTCGCCGCCGCCGGAGGAGAGCATTACGAATGGGCGGTAATGTACAGGGATTTTGCCGAAACCGCCCGCAGCGAGGGGTTTGCGGAGCTTGCCGCTAGATTTGAAAATCTCGGTGCGCTAGAGAAAACCCACGAGGAACGGTATAAAGCCT
>JAITNT010000105.1 GCA_031290295.1 Clostridiales bacterium | reverse complement strand
ACACCTCGGCGCGTTGCTCCGCCCAGCCAGGTTTCAGAGAAAAATACGGCTCGTATTTGATCTTCCTCTTCGCAAGCAAATTACCCTCGGCGTCGAAAATCATCGCTCTTACGCTTTGTGTGCCTAAATCATAGGTCAAGACGTACGGTTTTCTCATAATGTGTTTGTCCCCTTAAATTTTTATCGTTACGGTACCTAGTTCTTTAGCTTAAGCAGCTTATCCGAGGTCACAATGATATTCGCCTCCGTTTGAGCGACGCGCGGAATAAGAATCGCGCCTTTGGCTAGCTTCTCCGTTACGGTTATCGAATTTACCGCCTTCATTACCTCGCCTATTTTATCCTTAGGAAACGCCCTGTCCGTCCGTACCGGCAGCACCGGCGCAGCGGCAAAAACCGTCCGCACCGTAGAGCTTAACGTCCGTTCGGGATTCAAAACCTCGGCTTTTGCAAAGGCTAATCCCTTGCCGCACTTATTTCCCGTAATATTGCCGTCGCGCCCCGCCCTCAAAGCGTCGCCGTCCACCCGCAGCTTACAGCCGTTGGGACACTCGATACAAATTAATTCCGTCATTTTTCTCCTCCGCCGCTTTTTTCGTCAAGCGTAAATTTCAGCCGACCGCGAACGGCGCCTTTCAAAACTACCCTTTCCATTTCGGGCGGTCTCAGCGCCATGTAGCTCCTCTTAAATATCTCGCGCCCGTTATCGGTAACCGTAAGGCGGCACTCGCTTATGTCGCCGCGGCTGCGAAAATAAAAAATCGTGTTCTCCGCCGCCCTCTTGCCGTCAAGCCTCTGCGGAACAAGGTACAGCATGTTATCGGAATACTCTACATCGGTAAGCTCGGGGCGTTCATAGTCGAATACCGCCGCGGCGGCGGCGGCCGTAACCGCGCTTTCGCTGACGTAATCCGCCAGATCGTTTACGTGCAGCGCGTTGCCGCAAGCAAAAACGCCGGGGACGGAGGTCATCATGCTTTGGTCGACGAGCGCACCCTTTGTCGCCGGCGAAAGCTCGACGCCGAGCTTCTCGGCTATTTCGTTCTCGGGGATAAGTCCTACCGAAAGTATAAGCGTATCGCATTCCACGCGTTCGGGTCGGCCTATCGGGTTTAACCGCCCGTCCACCGCTGAAACCTCCACCGCCTCGAGCCGCTTCTTGCCGAATAATCTCGTCACGGTATGCCCTAAAATCAACGGGATATTAAAATCGTTAAGGCACTGCTGTATGTTGCGGTTTAGCCCGCTCGGCGTCGGCTTGATTTCATAAACGGCCTTGACCTCGGTTCCCTCGAGAGTAAGACGGCGCGCCATTATCAAGCCTATGTCGCCGCTTCCGAGAATAACGGCTTTTTTGCCGACGCGCTTGCCGAGAACGTTGGTATAATATTGCGCCGTCCCCGCGGTAAAAACGCCCGCCGGGAAATCGCCCGTAATTCCGACCTGCCGCGAGGTGCGCTCGCGGCAGCCCGTAGCGAGCACTATCGTGTCGGTTTCCGTTATCTTAACGCCGCACGGGCTTACCGAGGTAAGCTCGAAGCCGCGCTCAATTTTTTTGATGCCGGTTACGAACTCGCTCAAACGCACGTCCGTACCCGCCGTAAGCATATCTATATATCTCTCGGCATACTCCGGTCCCGACAGCTTCTCACCGAAACGTATTATGCCGAAGCCGTCGTGTATGCACTGTTTGAGGATTCCCCCGAGAACGGGCTCGCGCTCTATAAGCATGTTCTTTACGTTCAGGCGCGCGCATTCCGCGGCCGCGGCAAGCCCCGCGGGTCCTCCGCCGATGATTACAACCTTATATCTTTTTTCCATATTTCACCCGGTTTATTATATACTTTAGCGCCGCCGCCGCTCCTCTTGAAGCGGTTGCCGACCCGACAAAAACACTTGCCTGCAAGAGGATTATGCCGTCTACCGTTTTCCCTCGGCGGGCTTGATGTCGCCGCATAATATCTCGCTGCCCGACCCGCTTTTGGTCACCCCGTCAAGAGGAATTTTGCAGGTCTCCGATATAATTTTCATGACGTTCGGCGAGCAAAAAGCGCCCTGGCAACGCCCCATGCCCGCGCGCGCGCGCCGTTTGACGGCGTCTACGGTGGGCACGACGAACGGAGCGTTAAGCGCGGCTATTATTTCGCCCTTGCTTATCTCCTCGCAGCGGCACACTATTTCGCCGAAATCCGGGTTCTTTTTTATATATTCCCCGCGCTCCCCGACGTCCATACCGCGGGTTGCCGGAATAGGCTCGCGCTTAGGGTTAAAGCTCTCGTTCTTATCGATTTTGCCGCCGAGAACGCCGAGAACAAGCCGCTCTATTCCGAGCGCGATTGCGGGCGCGGCGGTAAGCCCGGGCGACTGAATTCCGGCGGCGTGCACAATGTTCTTCGTGAATTTGCCGGAAGAAACTATAAAATCCTCCTCGTACACGGGCGCGCGTACGCCGGTAAAATATGTGATAATTTGTCCCCGCTTCATTTGCGGAACGAGCTTGGAGTGCTTAGCGATAACCGCGTCGATGCTTTCCGCATAAGTGCCGACGTCCTCGCGGTCGGGCGTCTCGTGCGCGTCCGGACCCACAAGCATGTTGCCGTCTACGGTCTTGATTACGCCGCCGCCTTTCGTATGCGCGGATTTACTGGCGTCGCTCAACGCCACGCCGAGCGCGGAATTCGACCTGCGCTCCTTGGTATCGAAAATGAGGTTCGTTCCTCTGCGCGGGTGTACGGTAAAAAACCTGTCGTTAGCCATTTCGGCGACCTTGTCGGAATAAGTCCCCGCGCAGTTGACCACTACGCGCGGTCTGAACGCGCCGCGGTTGGTGAAGACGCGCGTTATCCGCTCGCCCGTAAGCTCCATACCCTCTACAATTGTGTTAAGCGAAAGCCTCGCGCCGTTAGCCACGGCGTTCTCGGCGTACGCGATAGTCAAGCCGTAGGGACAAACTATACCCGCGCTTCCGAATTTAATGGCTACCTTGTATTTAGGATCTACGTGCGGCTCTAACGCGCGCAGCTTCTTACCCCAAGCATAGCCCGCGTTCGGTATTTTACAGATAAGCGCTTTGAGAATATATATCGGCGAAGCGGCGACGACCCACCATTTATCCGTAAAAACATACTGTCCGCACCGCTCGAACGAAACGCCCAAATCCTTGCACACGCCGTCGAACATGCGATTGCCGGCGCGCCCGTACGTCATTTTGGCGGAGCGCATTTTGACGTCGATACAAGGGTGTACCACGCCGTCGTTCCGCGAGCTGGCGTGCATAGCTACGTCGCTTTCCTTGTCCGCAAGCAGGACCTTAAGCTTCCACTTAGAAAGCTCGCGCGCAACCGCGCAGCCGATAACGCCCGCGCCTATTATCAACACGTCGACGTCGGCGTTCTCCAGCGAGGTATCGCGTTCCGCGGGCGCGGAAATGGGCGGCTCCTCATAATCCTTGAGCGTGATATCGTTAAGCACGCCGTGCCAACGCTTGCGGTCAACAGCCATTCTGCCCGCCTCGACAATATCCTCCCAGCGGTCGAGCGTGCCCTCGAGCCGCACGCACCCGCGCCGCTCGCTCACCCGAATCTGCGGATAAACCTTAGAAATTATAGCTTGAGTTTTTGCGACGCTCGGCATAATCCGCTCCTTGTACACGCGTTATTGCTTCTTAATTAGTATAACATATTCCGCGACTTTTTACAATAGCCGTTAAATACTAATTTATTGCGATTGCAAGGAGAAACGCATCGAAGAGATTAATACCCTTTATTGACATTTAGACAGTTTACAAAAACAACGGAATCAGGGCTTGCAATTCTCCGTACGCGATAACGCCGAAAAGCATTAGCAAAAGAATTGTCTGCACGCATGAAGTAACTAACCCGACTATACCGAACACCAACCCGGTAACGGCTTTGCCTTTGGGCGCGTTCCGCTTGCCTTGCTGCGTAATTCCGACTATTCCGAAAATTATCGCGAGCAGCGAGAAGTCGTATCCGCCCAAAAAAAATCCTAATAATCCCATCGCAAGCGCGGCTTGGCAAAAGCCGTTTGATTTGTTTCTTTCTTGCGCGGCAACCGGCTTTACGTAAGGACAGCTGCATCCCGCGCCGTCGTCCCGCGCCTCGGAATAGGTTTTTCCCGCCTGGGTCGGCGTTATATGGGGATAGCCGTATCCCATACCGCCGTACTGCGAACCGGAATAGGTTTTTTGACGTGCCGTCGAACCTGCCGTTACAGCGGTTGCTTGCGCCCTTTGTCCGTCATCGGACTGCGGGGACGAGGGGGGGGGGGGGGGGGGGG
>JAITNT010000058.1 GCA_031290295.1 Clostridiales bacterium | reverse complement strand
GTATCCCGCGCGCAGCACGGTGGAGGTCGCCGCGCTTCCTAAGGGCGCGCTTGTGGAGATCGAGTGTATAGCGGTTAAAAAATGAAGGGCTTGATTATCTACAATCAATTTTTGATTTCGGCAAAGTTTTCGGAAATCAACGTACTTTATGCGGATGCGGCAAAACGTCTGGGTATCGGGATCGATATGCGCTCGAACGCCGAGCTTGCCGTGCGGCTTCCCGTCGACAAGAGCGACAGACCCGATTATGATTTCGCCCTGTTTCTCGATAAGGATGTCCGGCTTGCCGAGCATCTCGAGGGGTTGGGGTTGCGGCTCTTTAACAACGCGGCGGCTATCGCGGCGTGCGACGATAAGTCGTTGATGTACGCCGCGCTTTCCCGCGCCGGGCTGCCTTTTCCGCATACCGTAATCGCGCCGTTCGCGTATAATAACCTCGGCTATACCGACTATAATTTTTTGGGAACCGTTATCAAGCTGTTAGGCTTTCCGCTAGTGGTTAAGGAATGCTTCGGAAGCTTCGGCGCGCAGGTTTATCTCGCGTCGGATTCCCGCGAGTTGAAAACGATCGTCCGAAGAATAGGGAACAAGCCGCACCTGTATCAGCGGTTCGTCGCGGAAAGCGCGGGATCGGATATCCGCATAAATGTGGTCGGCGGCAGGGTTGTCGCCGCTATGAGACGGCGCAATTTAGGCGACTTCCGTTCAAACATCTCGCGAGGGGGCACGGCTAGCCCCTACGCGCCCGATAGCGCCGAGACCGGACTTGCGCTCGCCGCCTGCAATGCGCTCGGCGTAGACTTCGGCGGAGTCGATATATTTTATTCCGACGGCGTTCCGATCGTTTGCGAGGTCAACTCTAACTGCCACATAAAAAGCATCATGGACGCAACGGGAATAAGCGTAGCCGACCTTGTGATGAAATATATATTTGAATCCTGCGGCAGTCGGCAATAACGCCGCAAAAACGGCAATTGTGTCGATTCAGTTCTTACAAAAACTAAAAGAGAGGTGTTTTTTATATGAAGAAAGGAATTTTTGAGCTTTACGGTTTGTGGCGCAACGCCACTGTGAACGACCCGCTTTTGCACGGTGAATTATCGGCGATAGAGGGTAACGAAAGCGAGATAGAGGATCGCTTTTATCAGGGGCTGGAGTTCGGTACGGGGGGACTGCGCGGCGTAATCGGCGCGGGTACTAACCGCATGAACGTTTACACGGTGGCGCGGGCGACCGCGGGGTTTTCGGAATATATAAAACAGAGCTTTGCCGATTCGCCGTCGGTAGTTATATCCTATGACAGCCGCAATTTTTCTTTGGAGTTTGCGCGGGTGACGGCGGAGGTTTTTGCGACGCGCGGAATTAAGGTGTTTATATTTGACCGGCTTATGCCTACGCCGGTCTGCTCATACGCGATACGCGCGCTCGGCGCGTCCGCCGGCGTGATGGTCACCGCCTCTCATAATCCTAAAATTTATAACGGCTACAAGGCTTACGGTGCGGACGGCTGTCAAATTAATCTTGACGCCGCCGACCGTGTGCTTAACGAAATATCGGCGATAACGGATTATTTTTCCGTAGAGCGCAAGCCCTTTGACGCGCTCTTGAAGTCGGGTATGATTTGTTATGTGCCTGAAAAAATTTACGGGGACTTTTTGTCGCTTTCCGAGAAATGCTCGGTAAGCGCCGTCGGCGCAAAAAAGCTGAAAATTGTTTATACGCCGCTCAACGGCACCGGAAATATTCCCGTGCGCGAGCTTTTGAAACGCAGGGGCTTCGGCAACGTAACCGTCGTGCCCGAGCAGGAAAAGCCCGACGGTGATTTTACTACCTGTCCGTACCCGAACCCAGAGGAGAGGGCTGCGCTGCAATATGCTTTAAGACTCGCCGAGAAGCTGCGCGCCGACCTTGTGCTTGCTACCGACCCCGACTGCGACCGCGTAGGTATCGCCGCTCCCGACCGCAAGGGGAATTTCGTGCTGTACACCGGTAACGAAACGGCAATGCTGTTATTGAAATATTTGTTGCCGCAAATGAAAGCCGCGGGTAAATTTCCGCAGCGTCCCGTGGTAATCAAGACGATAGTTACCGCGGAGCTTTGCGACGATATCGCGGCATCCTACGGCGCGGAAATATGCAACGTGCTGACGGGGTTTAAGTTCATCGGCGAGAAGATAGGTCTGCTGGAGGCGTGCGGCGAGCTTGACCGTTTCGTTCTGGGCTTCGAGGAAAGCTACGGCTATTTGGCGGGCGCGTACGTGCGCGACAAGGACGCCGTTAACGCGTCTATGCTCATCGCGGAAATGACCGAATACTACCGCGATCTCGGCAAAACTATGGACGAGGTCTTATCGGATATCTACAAGGAATACGGCTATTACAAGTCGCGCCTGAAGAATATCGCTTTCAAAGGCTCGCAAGGGTTAAGGGACATGAGCGCCGCTATGCAAAAAATACGCACCGCGCCGCCGGTCGCTCTCGGCGGACTGAAGGTAACGGCTATGAAGGACTATAATGACGCTATCGACGGCTTGCCGCCGTCTAACGTGCTCGCGTTCTATTTTGAAGGCGGTAAGGTGCTTTGCCGTCCGTCGGGTACCGAGCCTAAGCTTAAAATTTATACCATGGGCAAAGCGAGCGATCCCGCCGCGCTCGAAAGCCGGCTCGAGGCTATAGAGTCGGATATAGCGGGTTACTTCGTATAACCGTCATATTTTTGGGCTTTGTTAGAATAACCGTGAAATTTCTAACGCAGTTTTAATTTTGCGCTAATGACCGCAAATAATATTTGCGGTATAATTTAGTCATGGAAACGAGGTTCCTAATTTAAGTAAAAAAAGACTTTAGAGGTTAGTTATGGAAGTGGAAAGCATCAAGTGTAAAGCGTGCGGCGCGCCCTTGGGGCATGTTATCGCCCGTTGTCCGTACTGCGGAGGTTTTACCGCGCCCGCCGAAAAGCCGCGCGACGACAGCGCGGTGACCGGCTCGCAAATCAAGCGGGATCTTTCAAAAGCGTATACGAGCATAAGAAACTCGATCGTTGATTCGGTTAATAAGCGTAAGAATGGCAGCGGCGGTAATTAAGTGTAAAGCCTGCGGCGCGCCCCTGGCGTATGTAAACGGACAGTGCCCTTATTGCGGCGCCGCCGCTTATCCGCGCGCCGAACAACGCAGTACGTCCTCGCGCGATTCGGATAAAATTTCCTTCGTGCCGTCCGCGCCGCCGCCGCTGCCCGCGCCGCACCGGCCGTCGCCGCGTCCGGCACCGTTAATGCAACCGCAAAACCCGCAGCCGTATCAGTTGGCGCTGCAAAGCGACGCCGCCGTACGGAACGGGGACGGGTGCGGGGACGGGGACGGACTCGTCCCCGAAAACAAGAGAAAAAGTAAGGTTACCGCGATACTGTTATGTATATTTTTGGGCTGGCTCGGCGTACACAAGGCGTACCTCAGGCAGCCGGGGCTTTGCGTGCTGTATATCTTTTTGACTATGCTGACGTTCACCGTCGTCGCGGATATTCTTTCCGTGATAGACCTTATTATTATATCTTGTACGTCGCGCGGGCAGTTTGACAAGCGTTATAATTTGCTTTCCGAATATTATAAAAAACGAGGTAAAAATTATGAAATGTGACCATTGCGACAGTGAAGAAATCAAAACCTGCATGTACCACAGTCTGTCCAAATTCGGCGTAGCGTCCAAAAAGACGCGCTTCGGCAACCTGTCCACTGCGGCAAGGGTTTGTTGCGACGTATGCGCGGAGTGCGGGACTATCGTAAGGACGTACGTCCACGAGGATGATATGGATTTTATACGGAATTTGAGGTAAAGCAAAAGCTTTATAGTTTTTTGGAATTCAGCAAAGTATTAATAGGTTTATTTATATTGAAATTTAATAATATGCAAATTAACATTATGTAAATGCTTGCCGTAACAAAAATACTGATAGATATCCATAAAACCGCCATTAAGTCTATCGGGGAAAATACGCCGGTGATTTTGATTATAATATTATTTATCAAAATCATTATGGGACAGAAAACGACGATAGCAATTAGAAACGCCGCTATAAAATAAATTACATTTTCATAGAAAAATGTTTTTATGGTTTGAATTTTATTTAACCCAAAAGCCAGTATTATTCCTAAAAACGGTTTTCGCTCTTCAAAATTATGCAGATAATAGCACAGCAAGACAGCTAACGTGGAAATACATACTATTATTAATAACGGGAATATCAGCATTTGAATAAACGTATTAATCCTATTAAAATTTTGAAAAATTGCATAGCTGGTGCCATTGAAATAAACATCCGCATTAATTATTTGACTTATTTTGTCCGCAGTAGGTTGCATTGCTCGAAATCATTCAAATAAAAAATGTACGTATATTCACTGCGTTGATTATCTATAGAAAATACGTGCGGCGAATTCACATTCGCGAATAATCTAAAGAAATTGCAATTGTTTCACTGAATTAGCATGGTTTTTAACCAGCCTGTGATTTTTATCGGATTTTTTCAAAAACCTTCAAAATAATGCTTGACATATATAGTTTTATGCTTTATCATGTTACTATTACGTTCCGAAGCGTGGGAGCATTCGGAAGTAGTACCGCTTTCTTTATCGGAAGCAAAAGATTAGTTTAGACAAAGTTTAGTTTAGAGGAGGAAGAAACTATGTCCCGTAACGTACCGAACAAGATTTATCTACCCGAGAGTAAGATGCCTAAGCAATGGCTTAATCTTCAGGCTGTGATGCCCGAAAAGCCTGACCCTTACATCAACCCGGGCACCATGAAGCCCGCGGTCCCGAGCGACTTTGAAGGGCTTTTTTCATGCGAGCTTGTCGCGCAGGAATTCAATTCCGTCGATAAGTTCATCGATATTCCGCGTGAAATCCAGAAGTATTTCAAAATGTACCGTCCTTCGCCCTTGATCAGAGCCTACGCGCTTGAAAAAGAGCTAAAGACCCCCGCCAAGATATACTATAAGTATGAAGGCAACAACACAAGCGGCAGTCACAAGCTGAATTCCGCGCTCCCACAAGTCTATTACAACAAAAAAGAGGGTATAAAGGCTCTCACTACCGAAACGGGCGCCGGTCAATGGGGCACCGCTTTGGCAATCGCGTGCGCTTTTTACAAAATGCCCCTGACTATTTTTATGGTTAAGGGCAGCTATGAGCAGAAGCCTTACCGCAAAGCGCTCATGAACGTTTTTGGCTCGACCGTTATCGCCAGCCCCAGCCTTACTACCAACGTAGGCCGCCAGATTAACAAGGATTTCCCGGGGACAAACGGCAGCTTGGGTTGCGCGATAAGCGAAGCCGTCGAATACGCGGTAACTCACCCTAAGTCCAAATACGTTCTCGGCAGCGTGCTTAATCAGGTGCTTTTGCATCAGTCAATCGTGGGCTTAGAAACTAAAGAGCAGCTCGCGCTGTACGACGAGTATCCCGATGTTCTGATCGGTTGCGCGGGCGGCGGAAGCAATCTCGGCGGTATTATCGCGCCGTTTATCAAGGATAAGGTAGACGGTACGGGCAATCCGCACATTATCGCGGTAGAGCCCGCAAGCTGTCCGTCGTTGACGCGCGGCGTTTACGCTTACGATTTCGGCGATACGGGGCATATGACGCCTATCTGCAAGATGTATACCTTAGGCTCGACCTTTATGCCGTCGAACATTCACGCCGGCGGGTTGCGTTATCACGGTATGGCGCCCATCGTCAGCAAGCTGTATCATGACAAGCTGATAGACGAGGCGCGCGCCGAACGTCAAACCGAGGTGTTTAAGGCGGCCGTGCTGTTCGCAAAATGCGAGGCGCTTATCCCCGCGCCCGAGTCCTCGCACGCCATAAAGGTCGCCATAGACGAGGCGATCAAGGCCAGAGAGGAAGGCAAAGCCAAAACGATAGTGTTCTGCCTGTCCGGTCACGGAAATCTTGACCTTTCGGCTTACACAAATTACCTAGAGGGCGGTTTGGATGACTATATTCCTACGGAAGAAGATCTGAGCAAATTACGTCAAGCGTTACCTAAGGTTTAAGAAATAAAATGCAAAACGCCCCGGAGCAAGCTTCGGGGCGTTTTGCATTTTATCAGGAGCGGAGAACCTCCCCCTTTGGGTTTTTCTCCGCGCTAAGTGCCGACGTTCGTCGGCGTTAAAAACTTTATTATCACTTTTATTTTAATATCGCGCCGCAATTAGAACACGATGGCGCCGACGCGGGATTTTTCGCCCCGCAATAGCGGCAGGCGGTTAACGCCTCCGCCGGTTGCGGCGCGGGGGCGACTACGTTTACGACTATGTTTTGATTTTGAGTTTGGCTTTGGCTTTGAATTTGCCTGTTATAATTATTACCGTTTCTGCGCACTCTGACGACAATCAACAGAACGATAACTAATATGATAACTCCGCCTGCGGCTCCTAATATTGCCGGCGTGGCGTTATTCGCGGGATTCGTGCTTGTCGCGTTAGAAAGCGTAAACTCCGCGCCGTTTCCTATACGCGCCGTAACCGCCGTTATTTCCTCGAAATTCGCTTCGGATTCCGCCGTGGAATTTATACTGTAAACCTTGCCGGCGGCAATCTGCGGAATAGTTATCGTAAAGCTGCCCGTTTGATTTAGGGTTTTCGTTTTGACGCTCACCGTCAGCGTTATGTCGCTCAAGGCTTCCGCGGAGACGTTCTTTATTTTTCCGCCGAAAGCGGAGTCGTATGTTTGCGAAAGCACATTTTTAACCTTCGAGGTGACGGTTAACTTCTCGGTTATCTGCAAATCGCCGTCGCCCGCCGCGTTTGCGGTAAACGCCGTCGCCGCGGTCATAAGTACCCATACAATCGACAAAAACAGCAGAATAAGCCGCCCCGCGCCTTTTATAATGTCATTGTTTTTCTCCATAAAAATTTTATTCCTCCTATATAATTAAATACATTATACAGGGACAACGTTTCCTATGTCAAATAAAATAGGGATATTTTCCCTATACTGTTTTCATGGATAATAAGAGCTTCGGGCAAATTCTAAGAATGCTGCGGCATGAAAAAGGCTTGACACAAATCGCCTTGTCAAAAATGCTGAACGTAACCGACCGTTCGATACGCGATTGGGAAAACGAGAACATCGAACCGAGTTACGCCACCTTGGGCAAGCTGATAAAGATTTTTGATGTGACGGCGGGCCAGTTGCTCGGTTTTGAGGAGTATTAGGGCGGATTCGGGGCAAACGCATAAAATGCGTTTGCCCCGTCGACTGTAGACAGAGGAGATAATAATTTTAAAGCCGACGGAAACCCGCGGGTTTG
>JAITNT010000262.1 GCA_031290295.1 Clostridiales bacterium | reverse complement strand
CTGGTTTTGACGGTTGCGGAAAAAACGGCGGACAGCGTAACCTTGGGCGTAACGGGCGCGGCGGACGGAGCGGACATCGAATATTCCGTCGACGGGGGCGCGACATGGCAAGCCTCGCCGACGTTTACGGGGCTTAGCGCGGACACCGAATACAATTTTGTGGCGCGTTATGCGGGCTACGGGAACTACAACGCAAGCGGGACGTCCGCGGGCCTGACGGTAAAGACGAACGCGGCGCACACAAACGGCGACGGTTTATCGGGCGGCGAGATTGCGGGCATTGCGGTCGGTTCCGTTTCGGGAATAGGGCTTATCGCTTTTGCGATATTTTGGTTCGTTATAAAGAAGAAGAAGGTTAAGAACTAGGGCGTGTTCAGAAAGGTCTTAAATCGCCGCAAGCGAACGGTTTCGGGCTCAACGTCAAAATTGGGCAAAATTGTAAAATATCGGCGCATAATTTCATTGACTTTTTCGATTTTTTTTATTAGACTGTTATTAAGGCTTAATAAAATTTTTCAAAGGAGAAACAGGCTATGGAATATGAGAAGAAACCGTCTAAGTTTACTTGGGAGGGTCTGGGAGATATAGGAGAAGGACGCAAGAATCTCGGCGACAGTATGCCCGTCATCGTTTACAGGCTTTTTCAGTATACTCTCAAGGATATTCTGGCGCGCGAATACTCGCCGGAGCAGGCGGCGGCGCTTTATCGGGCGGCGGGACATCTCGCGGGCACGGAGTTTGCCAGGCATCTTCTCGACCTTACCGGCGACTTCGATTATTTCGTAGCTAATCTGCAGAATCAGCTTCAAAATTTCAAGGTCGGCATCATGAAAATCGAAAAGGCTAATCTGGAGACCCTCTCGCTTACGCTTACCGTCAGCGAGGATTTGGATTGCTCGGGGCTTCCCGTTACCGACGAAACCGTTTGCGATTACGACGAGGGCTTTATCGCCGGTATACTCGAAGCGTACACGGGCAAGGCTTTTAACGTTATAGAAATAGATTGCTGGGCATCCGGCGACAGGACGTGCAGATTTACCGCGAAACCTATTAAGTAGGTTTGCGATAGGAATAATATGGCTTTTAGCGAAAACACGCGCAAGGAATTGCTCTACTTAAAGGCCGCCCTCGATAATATACTCAAGGGCGGGTCTTTTGTCGTGTCGATACCGGCAAACGCCGAAATGAAGGATGAAGAAATCATGAAAGCGCTTGCCGAAAATATGGATATGTTTTCGCGGAACTTCAACGAGCTTCATACCTTCGTCAAGGAGCTTAATCAGGGCAACCTTGACGCCGACCTTCCCGGCAGGCGCAATTATCTCGCCGCTCCGCTCAAGGAGCTGCATTCTCAATTGTCCACCTTAGCGTGGAACATGGGTCAGCTTGCAGCGGGCAAAATGGCGGGTAAGCTAAACTATCCCGGCGTGCTTTTCGACGCGTACAACAAGCTGCTCACGCAAGCCTCGGAGGGCGGCTTTAATCCGGATCAAGGCGGACCAAACAGCGCTAACAGCTGGCGCTATCATCAGCTGCTGTCGGCGCTTAACAATCTGCATATAATGGTGCTGGAGGTTAGCTTAGATTATCGTATAATTTACGCGAACAAGCCCGCCTCGAATTATTTCGGCGCAATCAAAAATATCAAAAACGCCCAAAAGGACGCGCTTTCGGCATATTTTCTCTCATTCGAGGATAACACGTATACCTTTCCGGTGTTCAAGGAAATCTTCAACGAAAGCACGAATTCGTGGTACAAAATTACCACGGACAGCGTAGAGTTTTTGGACGGAAACGTCGGGCATCTTCATATGGTTGACGATATCAGCGAATGGAAGCGTCATGAAAACACTCTTAAGCAGAGCGCCTCTACCGACCCTATGACGGGCGTAAGCAACCGGCGCGCCGGAATGCGCGCGCTCGAAAGCGCGCTTTTTTCCGAAACCGAGAATTCCTGTCTTGCCTTTGCGGATATAAACAGGCTGAAATATGTCAACGATACCTTCGGTCACACCGAGGGCGACTATACTATAAAAACAATCGCCAACGTGCTTAACGATTCCGTCCGCGATAAGGATAACGTTTGCCGTTACGGCGGCGACGAATTTATGCTTGTATTTACGCAATGCGACGTAAAGCACGCCGAAGCGGCCGTCGCGCGTATGTACGCCAAGCTCGCCGAGGTCAACCTCGCCAACCCCACGCCCTACCCTATATCGTTCAGCTACGGCATAATCGATATAACCGCTAACCGCGATAAGGATCCCGCCGAGCTTATCGGTATGGTCGATGAAAAGATGTACGCCAACAAGCGCGCCATGAAGGCGGCGGAGGCCGCCGTCGCGGGCGTCCCCGCCGAGGATATGCCGCACTGAAAAAGGGAATGGAAACGACGGCGAGAAAATCCCCCAAACAACAATTAATAATATCCGCCCTCTTTGCTTTCGGCATATTAAAGTGGGCGGTTCTTTCTTGCCTCGTAGGCGCGGTCATAGGGCTGGTTTGTACGGGGTTTATTCTTTTGCTCAACCTCGCCTGCGATTTTACGGCGCAGTGGGAATATTACTTTGTGTTCCTGCCCGCCGCGATGTTTTTGTCCGCGTTCCTTATCAAGCACCTTGCGCCGAGCGCGGAGGGACACGGCACGGAAAAAGCCATCGAGGCTATCCATCTGCGGAGCGGGCGCACCAAAATCGGCGCGGTTCCGATAAAAGCCGTAACTACGATAATTACGATTTCCGCGGGCGGCAGCGTGGGCAAGGAGGGTCCCGCCACTCAAATAGGCGTCGGGATAGCGGGCTTTATCGCGACCCTTATCCGCCTTAACGACAACGATACAAAACGGCTTGTTATCTGCGGAATGAGCGCGGTTTTTGCCGCCATATTCGGCACGCCCGTCGCCGCGGCGATTCTCGCTCTTGAAATCCTCGTCGTCGGCAAGCTTAATCTGCGGCATATATTTCCGATTCTGGCAGCCGCGGTCGTATCGTACTTCGGATCGCAATCGTTCGGGCTGAACGTAGAAAAGCTTCCCTCGCTCGGCTTCGCGTTGAACGTCGCCTCGGACGCGGACAGGCTGCTCACCGCGGGCAACCTTTTGCTTGCGCTCGGCGCGGGCGTTTTCTTCGGGCTTGTCGCGCTTTTGACCATATTCGCTCTCAAAAAGGCGGAGCGGCTTTCCCAAAAAATTAAGCTTTATAAGCCGCTGAAGGGCATAATCGGCGGTGCGGCGCTCGTGGGGCTTACGTTTCTGTTCGGGCGGCAGTACCTCGGTCTGGGCACGCACTATTTCACGCTCGTAAATAACGGACAGCCTGCGTATTATTATGACTTCCTGTTAAAAATCGTATTTACCATGATTACTATTTGCTTCGGCGGCAGCGGCGGCCTGCTAACGCCGATTATGTTCATCGGCGCGACGGCAGGCAGCGCTTTTGCCGGGCTTTTCGGGCTGGATTCGAGCGTTTTTGCCTGTCTGGGAATGTTTGCCGTCTTTGCCGGCGCGACTAACACCCCTCTTTCCTGCATAATTATGGCGCTCGAAATGTCGGCAAATCCTTCGTTCGCGGTTATGGCGGCGATAGCCTGTCCCGTAGCCTACCTCATTACGGGACATAACAGCGTTTACCCGACACAGCTGATTCCTTCGTCCAAAATTTCCGGGGTAGTAATAGACGCGCCCGAGGGGCATAGGGATTTGGAGCACGTCACCGAACGCTATCAGCTCAGCAAATGGCTTACCTTCGTAGTGGGCTTATTTAAGAAAAAATCCGCCCCCGCAGCCGCGGACGCGGATTGCAAAATATCGGTTACCGAGGAAGAAAATAACGACGAGTAGAAAGAGCGGCAAGTAAACGATTAGCAAGCGGCGAAGCGGGTCTGGATTGCCACGTCGCTTACGCTCCTCGCAATGACGGATAGGGCAAGTTAAACTGGATTGCCACGTCGCTTACGCTCCTCGCAATGACAATGGCGGCTTCTAAACGTACAATACGAGTATACCGTAATAACCCGGATAAGACTATGCCGTTGAAGTCCGCCCGAATGCGAAAAAGCGAGACGAAACCGCCCGCTAAGGCGGCGCAGCGAGCGCGCATCCGCGTCTATCGCGGCTCTAATTAACCGTTGCCCGCTACTATTTCCTTAACGCGCTTAAATGTTTCGGGACTGATGTCGTGTTCCATGCGGCAGGCGTCCTTTGCGGCAATTTCCGGTGAAACGCCGTTGAGCACCCAAAATTTCGTAATAGTCTCGTGACGGTCAAATATTCCCTCCGCCGTTTCCCTGCCCTTATCGGTAAGAATGATATGGTTAGTCGCGGCGTCTATGTTGATGAAGCCGTTAGTCTTGAGGATTTTTAACGCTCTCGTTACCGAGGGCTTGGAGAAGCTAAGCGCTTCGGCAACGTTAATCGCATGTACTCCGGGATTGGCTTTGCTCAAAAGATAAATGGTTTCTAGGTAGTCCTCGCCGGACTCATAAATTGACATATTTTTTACCCCCGTTAACTCTTGAATATATTATATCATAAAATTTATTTGTTTACTATAGTTGGCGATAACATTTTTGTAACAAAATTCAGCGGTTATTCATATAAGTATTGAAGTAATAGCCGTCGGAGAATAAAATTTATGAGCGAAATCGGAACAATTCAATATCGGGCAAACCTCCCTTACCCCAAAATCAACATTACACAGCCTAACGAGGAATACGCGCGGCTGCTTATGGAGGATTACTGCGGCGCGGTGAGCGAGCTTAGGGCGGTTTTACAGTATACTTACGGCTCTTTTGTCACCGACGGTTACGCCGACCTCAAGAGCGCGCTTAGAAATATAGGCATAGTTGAAATGCTGCATCTCGAGCTTTTGTCGGTCGCAATTATTCAGTTAGGCGGCGACCCGAAATTCCATACGGAGGACTATCCGTCCGAAAGCTACAATTGCGACGACGTCGTCTACGTAAAAACCGTAAACGGTATTATTCTCGCCAACATCGAATTAGAAAGCATCTCTATCGCCAACTATCGCAAGCATATAGCAATGATTGACGATACACAAGTTAACGGGCTGTTAGAACGCATTATCCTCGACGAGGAGGTTCACTATGATATCCTTAATAAGTTTTATGTAAAATACACCCTGTCCCCGCGCCCGACGCCCCCGCAACCGCCCGAATCGAACGGCACGGTAGGTTAAAATAGCCGACCAAGCGCGGCGCGGCGGACGGCAATACAATTTATAACCTCTTTGTTAGCGTTTTCTAATGTTTTTTTAATCGCTTATCACTTTACAAAGCCGCGGAAATATGTCAAACTATATCCAGAATATTAGGGTCGGTTTGATTTCTATTGTGCGGACGGACTCTAAAGGTCGAGGTGAACTTATGAAATGCAGAGTATGCGGTTTTTCTGCGGACGGGATGGAGTCTGTTTTTTGTCCTATGTGCGGGTCAAAAATCAACATACCTATTAAGGAAGAGCTTACGGTTGACGATACGCCCGCCGAGCCCGCCGGGTTCGCCGCGCCGATTCATTCATGGGGCGACGGCAATACCGTCGCGCCCGCCGAACCCGCGCAACCCTCCCCCGCGCAGAGTGCGCCTTTTCCGCCGGTTTACACGCAATACGGTTCGACGCCTATTCAGAATAATCCGCAGGACGGCTATCAAGGCGGCGACAATCCCGTTAATAATCCGCAGAACGGTTATCAAAATTACAACAGTCCCGTCAATAATCCGCAAGGCGGCTATAATAATTACGCCGGCGCAAGCAACCCTAACGGCTACGGGAATTACGGCGTTCCGCAAGGCTTCCAAAATTATCCCGCGCCGCAGGAAACCTACAAAGCAATTCCCGCGCCGCGGGAAGTCCGCAAAACAAATCCGGTGCCGCTCATACTCGGCTTATTAGGGATAATATTTGACCTAATTGCTGTCGTAAATTTATTCAGTATGCTTGTCACGTCCGTTTCAAGCTATGTTTCGCCTGAATCGTTTTTCGTTTGGCCCGCGGCGACGCTCGCTTTGGGGATAGCCGCGCTTGTTACGGGTATAGTAGGCGTCCGCAAAAAGAACAGGCTCTCCGTTCCGGGTATTGTTCTCGGTTCGATAACCATAGCGTCGATCATCGTATTCTTCATATCGATAGGCATGATTATCATGAGCTTAGTCTCTTTATTATCATGAGCTTAATATCTTTGGCGGCGCTATAAGCGCACGGAGGATATTACAACATTAAAAATATTAGAATTCCCTTAAAAAACCGCTAAACTCACAAAATAGGTTTGACCAAAATAATACGCTGTGTTATTATTACAACGTTAATGTCCGATTACCGCAGAATAATTATTTAGAGGAAGTGAACAATGGCGTTAAATAATAAACCTGTCGAAATCCGTGAAGTAAAAACTAAAAAAGAACTCAGGGATTTCGTTAACATTACGGATAAAATTTACAAGGGCTCGCCCTACTATGTCCCTTCATTCAAGGCGGACGATCGATCAGCTTTTGACCCTAAAAAAAACCTGCGCTTAAAAACATGTAAGTATTTAACGCTCGTAGCCTATCGCGGCAACAAGCCCGTAGGCAGAATCGCCGGGCTTATACAGGAGCTTGCCAAGGAAAAGACCGGCGAACAGCAGGCGCGGTTTTCGTACTTCGACGTTCTTGAGGATTTCGAGGCGGCGGAAGCGTTGTTCAAAAGAATAGAGAAATGGGCGCTTCAAAACGGTTCGGCGGCCGTTCACGGACCGTTAGGCTTCAACGATATGGACAGAGAAGGCATGCTCGTCGAGGGCTTTGACAGCACGGGCACTTTTTCTTCGCTGTATAACCACCCGTATTACCCCGAATTTATGGAAAGAATGGGTTATGTAAAGGACGTGGACTGGCTTCAATTCCGTGTAACTATCCCCGATTACGACAGTCAGCTTTTTTCTCTGCTTACGCGCGTCGGCAACAAGGCTCTGGAATCGAACAATCTGCATATTCCGTCGATAAAAAGCCAAAAGGAATTGCTTACAAAATATGCTATGCCGATTTTTAACGTTATTAATATAACGTACGCCGACCTTTACGGCACCGTTCACATTACCGACGAGGTAGCGCGGCAGGTAATCAAGGACTACAAAATGGTGCTTTCTCCGGAATTTATCAAGATTGCGCTAGATAAGGACGATAACGTAGTCGCGTTTGTACTAACCTTTCCGTCGTTGTCCGGCGCTATCCAAAAATCTAAGGGTCGCCTTACCCCTCTCGGCATTCTTCGTCTTATGAACGCCGTCAAGAACTATCATAACGTCGATCTCGGAATAATAGGCGTTTTGCCCGAATACCGCGATAAGGGCGTGACCGCCGCGCTAATGGTGGCGATGGCGCCCTCCTTCGGGAAACACAATGTAAAGGTAGTAGAAACGAATTTAGAGCTGGAAACCAACATCAAAATACACTCCCTATGGCGGCACTTCGACAAGGTTAACCACAAGCGGAACCGCTCATATATAAAGAAGCTTTAGAACGACGGGACGAACGCATGAAATGCGTTCGTCCCGTTCACAGTGAAGAAAAACCGCTAGGCTTTATTAACTATGTAAATCAGCCTTAAATAATCGTTAAGTCCACCGCTTCGCCGCTGTCGGAATCCTGATACATTATCCAATAGCCCTTGCCCTGCGGGTCGTCCTCGCGCAGCGGCAGCCAATGTACGGACTCCAGCTCCTTAGGCGGATTCAGTGAGTATCTGCCGGGAACGC
>JAITNT010000163.1 GCA_031290295.1 Clostridiales bacterium | reverse complement strand
TTTCCACAGTGGCCAGTCCGCCGCCTCCTTTAGTATTTCCTTCGTAAGCTCTACGGGAAGTCCGAGAACGTTTTGGTAGTCGCCCTCGAAGCTGACCGCGGCAAAATCCGTAATGTCCTGTATTCCGTAGCCGCCCGCCTTGTCGAACGGCGCGCACGCGTCGATATAATTATAAATCGTTTCGTCGCTTATTACGCCGATTGTAACCGTAGTTTTTTGACACCGGCAAATTTTTTGCGCGCCGACTACTACGGCGACCCCGGTATAAACCTCGTGCGGCGACCCCGAAAGCGTTTTCAAAGCGGAAAACGCCTCTCCGCGTCCGGCGGGCTTCCCGAAAAACCGACCGTCCTTATAGACTAGCGTATCCGCGCCGATAACCGCCGCCGTTCCGCCGACCGTACGCGCGACCGCCTCCGCTTTACGGAGAGCGAGCATCGACACCGCCTCCGCGGGCGGCGTCGCCGGATCAAAGCTCTCGTCCGAATCGGCGGGGCGAACCACAAAATCCGCTATTATCGTTTTTAGCAGTTCAAATCTGCGCGGAGAGCCGCTTGCCAAAATATATTTCAAACTCGGCTTACAAAATTTCTAAATTTTTGCGGAAAGCCTTGGCGAATTCGGAGGAAGACGTGAGCGCGTCCTGAATTTCTAACGAGCAGTCGCCCTCTACCTCGGTTTTCATGATTACCGAATCCCCCAGCACGTCGCAGTTGATAACCTTGACTCCCGCCGACATCGAGCGGTCGAGGCTTTCGGCAATTCTAAGTATAACGCCCAGCTTGCGAACCGCCCCCAAATCCTCCTCGAGGGTTATATCCTTATATTTCAGCCAGTCGCCCGTCTGAAAGCCCTCCTTACGGTGCGCGCTCGCTACAAAAGCGGAGAGCACAAGCTCGCGGTTGGTAAGCCCGTACAGATTAGAATTGATAATAACGTAGAAGGAATGCTTATGATGATCGTAATATTTTATTCTCATGCCCGCGTCGTGCAAAATCGCCGCCACGCGTAAGACCTTGACGTACTGCCTCGGCAGCTTATGCAGTACGCGCAGCTGCTTAAAAAGCTGCATGCTAAGATTATAAACCTGCTCCGCATGCTTTTGATTCTCGTCAAAATACAGCATAAGGGTAGTCAGGCTATGCCCGAGAATATCGGAAATAGGCTTCTCCGCGGTAGTCGGGACGGCGTAATTGAACATTATTCCCTCGCGAAGCCCGCAGCCGCTGACGGTAAGCTTAGGGGACGCGACGGTGTTGAACAGACCCTTAACGCAAGCGAGCGCGCTCACAAAAATATCGGCGCGCCCCGACGACAGTCCCTTTATCTTCATACGCTTGTCCGTATCGAGCACGCGCACCATGTCGTAAATGTTAACGAATTCCTCGCGCAGTATCTGATAGTTGTGCGTGGTATCGAGCGAATAACGCCTTAACATGCGGCTGATTTTGCCGAGATTGCGGAAAGAGCCGCCCACGCCTATCAGCTGTACGTCCGGCTCGATGTTTTTGAGCCATTCGACCTCGCCGAGCTGTTCGGTAATGAAGGATTCAATTTTTTCGGCGACCTTATCGGGCGTAAGCGATTCGTCGCTGAAAAGCCCCGTAAGCGTTACGGACCCGAAAGGTAAATTAAGCGTATTCAGAATATTACGGCGGTTATATTGAATCAGCTGCACGCTGCTGCCGCTGATATCGACTATAAGCCCCTTGGGGATATCGAGCGAATTAATAACCCCCTGATAAATCCTCGTCGATTCCTCCTCCTGCGTAAGCACGTTAAGCCTGAAGCCGCATGTAGCGTTAACCTCGTCGAGGAAGCTGCGCTGATTTTTGGCGCGGCGGACGGCGTTAGTCGCCACCGCGAATATCTTATCGACGTTGTTGGCGTCGCACAGCTTGCGGAACATCCGCAGGGTTTTAACCGCCTGCGCAATGCGCGCGGGCTTCAGAATCCCGTCCTTCTCCATGTCCTGCCCGAGACGCACCGTTTCTTTAAGCTCGTCGAACACAACGAAATGCCCGCCCTCCATAACGTTGGCAAGCACCATTCTTACCGAATTCGAGCCTAGATCGATTACTGCAATTTTTTCCACTTTTTTTACTCCGATTCCCTAAACGAGAAATTTACTACCCTATATTTATGTCTTGCACCGTAAGCATGTCCTTTATCTTGTGCTTTTACACGCATATAACATTCCTCTATTGTAACACATACGAGCACCGTTGAAAAGACCCAAAATCAAAAAAATATATACAATTATTTACAGCCTTTTTTGTATATAATTTATAAAGGGTGTTATATTGCGGGGCAAACGCATTTTTATGCGTTTGCCCCGACTTCCCGGGGGACCAAGCTACACCGCACACGGGATAAATCCCGCGGCGCTCTTACGCTTTTCCCCCTCCGCCGTTTCGCTATAGCGAAACGGCATTCACCATATTTTCTTCATGCGTTTGCCGCGGTTTTTTGTCCGTTTACGCCGGTACGGATTTTTGTCGTTTCAGGCTTTTTCTAATCGAAAATACGCCCCACGCGGCAAAGCCCGCCAGCAGTACAAGATTAAGGACGATAAGCAATATAACCCAAACCGGCATCGCATACCGCCAAACGACGCCGTCGCCCATGCCGTTCATCGCGTTCGAGCCGGCGACCGTGTAAAGAATGTTTTTGGTCGCTTTTCTAAGCGCCGAAACCTGAGTTGCCGAAAGCGACGCGGCGTCCGCGGAGGGTTTGCGATCCTGCGTTAAATTCAAATCGCCGCCCGCGCGGATCATCTGGTCGGCGGGCATATGGTCGTATAGGTTATAATCCGAGATTACCGTGCCCCTGAAGCCCCACTCGTTACGCAAAACCTCGGTCAAAAGCTCGTAGCTGCCGCCCGCCCAAACCGTTCCGATTCTGTTAAAGGACGACATCGCTCCCGTGGTTTTACCGACCTTTACGATAATTTCAAAGGTTTTTAAGTATATTTCGCGCATACTCTGTTCGTTCGCCCACGTTATAAGACCGTTCGTATCGCGGTTAGTCTCCTGATCGTTCAAGGCGAAATGCTTGACATAGGTATAAACGCCCTTGCTTTTGGCGCCCTGAACGACGTGCGCGCCCATAATGCCCGACAGGAAGGAGTCCTCGGAATAATACTCCCAGTTCCGCCCCGAAAAAGGCGAGCGGTGAATATTTACCGCGGGCGCGTACCAGCCGCTGTAAGGCCTGCCGTCGCCCTTTACGTTGCCGTAAAGCCCCTCGATTCCTACCATTACGCCCATATCGTGCGCCAAAAGCTTGTTCCAAGTGGCGGCAATCACGCATTCGCTCGCGTAAAAGCAGGTATCGTATACGGTAGGATCGCCCATAAAGTTCGTAAAGCCCGCCGGGCCGTCCGGGTCGGTAGTTTTGGGCTTGTTAATATTTTCAAGCTGCATCGTGTTAAAGTTTCCCGTGCCGATCAACGCCGCCATCTGCGCCGTCGTCAGCCTGTCCAAAAGGTTATCCCAGCGCTCGTCGTCGTAATCGACGCTTACGTTGCCCTGTTCGTCGCGGACGATAAGGTCATAAAGCATATAAGCGAGGTCGTCCGCCGCAGGCTCCCTGCCCTGAACCGGCATGTCCTCCTCCGCGACGTACCAGGGCTTTTCCGCCGTATCCTCGATTTTGTAATTCAGCGAGCTGATAAACGCGCTCGTAACGGCTCTTTCGGCGGCCGTAGGCGACTCGGGCATCGTAGCGTCAAAGTCAAATCTTCTCAACAGGTTTTTGACGCTCCCGTCCGCGTTTTGGAAGTGCCCGCTCACGTCGTCAAAACGGTTTGTAACGCCGTACCCGGTGACGGGATCGATACCGTACAAAAAGCCGCCCGCCGCGTCGATATCGAAATAAAGCTCAATCGGATTATCCGACGCCCACGCGTCGTGGGCATTCCTGCCGACATAGACGGCATATTCCCCCGCCTCCGCCTCATATCCGTAAAAGCCGTTCATGTTAGCGTCGTTGTAATCGTACGACGCCATGTCCGAAACCTTCAGGCTAAGCGTCACGGTACACTCCCCGCCCTTGGCTAGAACGGGCGTTTTGGCGAAATCGCCCAAAACCACGTGCGCCTTTTCGATACCCTCGTCATAGTACGGCGCGGAAAAATACAGCTGAACGACGTCCTGCCCGGGTTTATCGCCGGTATTTTTGACCGCTATTTCGACGGTTATTTCCCCGCCCTTTGAAAGCTCTCCGTCCGGCGTAAAGCTTTTTAGCGACCAGTCGAAGGTCGAATAGCTCAAGCCGTACCCCAGAGGAAACACGACGTTTTCGCCGTACCACTGTCCGTCGCCGTAAACGGTTTCTTCAACATAGCCGCGCGTCTCGTAATAGCGGTAGCCTACGTAAATACCTTCCTCGTATTCCACAAAATAAGCGTTCTGACCGCTCGTGCCGAGAGTATATCTGTTGCCGCCCGACACCCTGTTGTTAGAAAAGTTAAACCATGTCGGATCCTTGGTAAAATCGCGCGCGTACGTATCGACCAACCGTCCGGAAGGATTCACGTCGCCCTTCAAAATGCGTCCGAGCGCGTTGATTCCGCTGTTTCCGGGATTCCCTATCCACAAAGCCGCGTCGATACCGTATGTGCCGTCGTCCAAAAAGCCCAGCTCGAACGACGTGGAACAGTTCACAACGAGCACAACCTTGTCGAATTTGGCGCAAACCTCGGAAATCAGCGCCTTTTCGTTAGCGTCAAGGCGCAGGTAATGATCGTCCGCGCGCTCCGCCCCGTCAACCTTATTCGCCCCGGCGTCAAACGATGTTTTCATCGTGCGCGGAAGATCCCAGCCCTCGCCGCCGACCCGCGATATTACTATAAGCGCGGCGTCCTTGTAGCTTGCGTAGCTTTGCTTTACGGAATCGGTATATCTCGACTGCGGCGTTTCACCCGTTATCAGCCCGGCGGGAATAGACGCCATCGCGGGGCTTTTGCCGCGCCCGCCGCCGGAGGCGGCGCTTTCGTAGAACGTTTTGAGCGTCGGATTAACCGCGAACCCCGCCGCCTCCAGGCTGCCGTAGACCGTAGCCGCAGTCGCGGAGTTGCCGCCGCCGGAGCCGGTACCGCCGTAAACGAGATTCACGGAATTCTTGCCGAACACGCTTATCTTCGCGCCCGCCGAAAGAGGCAGGGCTTCGCTCTCGTTCTTTAACAGTACGATGCCCTCCTCGACGATTTTCTCGTTGAGCTTGTTAGCCTCGGCGAACGTTTTCGCTTTGGAGCCGAAATCCGAATCCGCGGTATCGTAATAGACGAATCCGTTTTCGTCCGCGGTGAAATACCGGTATTTGGACGGATCGCCGGAAACGAGCACGCGCCGCTCTCCGAGAAGAACGGTATTAAGCGTGTTGCGCAGAAACAGGTTTTGCGTTAAGACCATCGTCACCGTAAAAACAAATACCATGACAATGCTTGCCGTCAAAAGCCAGATTTTATTGTTTTTCCAGACGAATTTTATAGCGTTAACAGGTTTTTTCATAAATTATTAATTACCTCCGTTTACAAGACATACGAAAGCCCGCGCCGGCGGTCAAACCGGCGCACGGGCTTTTAGTATTTTTTATTATTTTTTACGT
>JAITNT010000226.1 GCA_031290295.1 Clostridiales bacterium | reverse complement strand
ATACTTTAGTTACCCGTGTTACCATGTAAAAATTTTATTTGAGGTGTAATACTATGAGAGAGGCAATGAAAGTGATGAAAACTAACGGACGCTTTATAAAAACCGTACTCGCCGTTTTTGCGGCGGCGGTTATCGCGGCGTTAGTCTTTTTTTCGGCGGCAAAGCCGTACGCCGTAAGCGCGGCGGGTACGGCGCAGGACTACGACGTGTTCAAATGTCCGGTGGAGAAGCTGCCGCATTTGGACGGCGACGTGGGCGAGGACGAATACGCGCCGTTTCAAAAAAACTCGTTCAGTTATTCCGATTGCACGGCAGAGGGCTTCGGCGACGTTTTGCGGGGCGGCTTAGCGCACGAGGGGCACGATACCTCTATAACGTATTATTTGACTTATACCGACGACGGGCTGTATTTTGCCGCAAAGGTAATCGATACCACCCCCGTGGCGTATCCTATGTACAATTACGCGCCGCACAATTACGGCGACCTTATTCAGCTTTCGTTAAGCTTTAGAAGTGCGTTCGGAACGTCCAACGGCTTCGAGGACACCTTTTTGTTCAGCCTTGCGCCTATGGGCATAAGAAGCGGCGTGAATCACAAGCCGTTTATATACGAGCACATGGTTTATAAAACCGCCGCGCAATATTTGGAGGACGATTACGGTACTACTATAAAATCCTCTATTTTAAGCGACGGATATTCCGTGGAGGTCTTTTTTGCATGGAATATGTTCGGGTATAACGGCGTGCCGTCTTATTTTTTCAAGGACGGCGCGTTTGCAAAGCCCGAAGCGGGCGATTCCTTCAGATTCGGCATACTTGGAATAGATACTGTCGAATTCGAGGCGTCCGCCAAGGAAGACGACGAAAAATACGTAGTATTCTCAAACTTTAAAACCCCGGAGGTTTTAGACAACCTAAACCGTCTTAATTATCAGGGCGACCTCGGCACCGACGCGGTTATTCCGCCCGACGGCGGAGACGACCCTAAGCCCGGCGACGGAGGCGGCAGCGGCGACCCTCCCGCCGCGACGGGTTGCGGTTCTAAGTCCGCGGCGGTTTTGGGCGGCGGTCTGGCGCTGTTGGCGGCCGCGCTGTTTGTAAAACGTTCCGTATAATAGAATAGTCTAATAGCGCATAACGCACAAAGCTATTATATAAAGAGGAAATTATGACTAACGGAAAGCAAAAAAAACTTATCGCGTTTATAGCGGCGGCAGTATTAGCGGTCGCGGCTTGCGTATGTTTTTTTGTTTTCAATTCCTATAACTTAGCCGTTTCGCACCGCGCTTTGCCGTACGGCGCGAGCGGCGCGGCCGTAGTAAGAGCGGCGGACGGCAATATTTTGGCGGGGTATGCGGACGGCAAATTACAGGTTTTAGACGGCGGCACGGCGGAGGCGGTTTCCGAATATACCGCCGGCGGCAGAATACGTTACGCCGATTCTAAAGCGGGTACGCTTGTTTTTTGCGCCGACGATAAAACCGTTCACGTCGTTAAAAACGGGAACGTTTCGACAATCGGCTTTGCCGAGGGCATAACCGAGCGTCCGTTTTTCGCCGACTTCGACGAAAATAATTTGTACGTCTATACGTATTCCTCGAATACGAGCGGCAGGCTGTCGGTATACAATATGAACGACCTTACCGCGCCGCCCGTTTCCGTAACCTTTAAAAATTTCGGTTTAATCGGGCTTGCCCTGTATAACGGCGCGCTGTATACCGCGAATACGGATTCGCAAATCGTTTCCTACGACGCGGGGCTGAACGAGAAAAGCAAGCAATTTTTGCAGGCGTCGCCCGAATTTTTGGGCGCGGCGGCGGGCGTTTTGCTTGTGACCGACAGGCTCGGAACCTTGTACGCGGTTGACGGCTCGGCGGATTTAAAGCAATGCGCTATTCCCAAGAATCAAACGGTTGTCGGCGCGGCCGGCTCGGGCGGGGGCGAAGTATACTTGCTTACCTCCGGCGGTAATTTATTAAAATATTCGCTTTTGAAGAACGAGGTAAAAGCAAGCGCGAAAACGGGCGCGGCGTTTATAATCGGGGACGGCGGGGATATGTTTTTGCTCAAAAACGGCGCGGTTTATAAAACCGATTCGGGCAGAATAGATTTCGCTGCGTTTGCGGGCGGCGTTAAAACGATTATGCTGATTGCGTTTGTCGCGTTCGCCGTCGCCGCGCTCGTACTGTTGCTTATCGCGTTTCCCGACAGGTTTTCGATATTCGTCCGCTTTTTTAAGGCGTTCGGCAAAAGCCTCGTCAAATATAAGTTTTGCTATCTCGCGGTATTGCCGACCTTCGCGTTTTTGGCGGTGTTTAATTATTTCCCCGCTATTTACGCCCTCGTGCTGTCGTTTACCAACAATAAAATCGGTATGCCGGTTTCGTTTAACGGCTTTCAAAACTTTAAAAACATATTTTCTAACGTCCACTTAACGACGGGCATAAAAAATACGCTTATATTTTTGGTAACGGACGTTCTCAAAGCGCTTATTCCTTCGTTTTTAATCGCGCAGTTCATTATCGCCTTACGCGCTAAAAAATTAAAATATTGGACGCGCGTGCTGTTATTCGTTCCCGGCGTGTTGCCGGGGCTGTCGGTTATACTGATTTGGGCTACCGCTATTTTGGGCAGGGAGGGGCTTGTAAACGCCCTGCTTACGCCCGTGCTCGGCTCGGCCGCCCTCGACTTTTTGCGCATAAAGGAATACGCGCTGCCCTCGCTGTTGTTCGTCGGCTTTCCGTGGATAGGCGCGTTTCTGATTATGTACGGCGCGCTGGTCAATATTCCGCCGTCCTTGCACGAGGCGGCTAAAATGGACGGCTGCAACTGGTTCAGGCGCATTATCCGCATAGATATTCCGCTGATTGTTCCGCAGTTAAAATATATACTCTTGACGTCGTTTATCGGCTCGGTGCAAAACTACGGCTTTATTTTTGCCACTACGGGCGGCGGACCGGATTACGCGACGTATACTATAAGCTACGAGATGTTTAGGTTAATGAATACGCAAGGCGATTACGGGCAAGCATCCGCGCTTAGCCTTTTGCTGTTCGTCGTTATCTTTGCCGTAACGGTTCTTTTGCTTAACCGCAAGAAAAATAACGCGGAGGAGGCTTAAAAAATGCTCGAAACGTCGATAAAGCGTCGCAGAAAATATAGGGGCATGAACAGTATTCCCGTTCAGATATTGCTTATCGCGTACTTGCTTATGAGTATCGTTTTTGTGATACTGCCCGTTTATATTACCTTTATACATTCCTTTAAAACCGATTACGATATTCAGATGTCCCACGTGTTCGCTTTGCCCGCAAGGTGGATATTTTCAAACTGGAACACGGGCTTTTTTAGACTGCTTCCCAATATGCTCAACAGTATCGCCGTCTGCGTAATTTGCGCGGTTATATCCGCGCTGCTGGCGTATATTACGGCGTATACCTTTACGCGGTTCAATTTTCCCGGCAAAAACGTGCTGTTCAGTCTGATTATCGCGCTCATGCTTATTCCCGGACTGCTCACGCTTACGCCGCTGTATTTGGTAGTCACAAGGCTGGGTTTAAGAAATACGTGGTTTGCGGTTATATTGCCGTGGATAGCGTCGGGGCAGGTGGGCGCGGTGTTCTTATTCCGAACGTTTCTATCCCAACAGCCGTCGGAATTGTTCGAGTCGGCGCGTATCGACGGGGCGCAGGAGGCGCGGGTAATGTTTACCATATCCATGCCGCTCGCCGTGCCGATTATTATACTGCAGCTTATCAACACATTTTCGGGGCTGTACAACGACTATATATGGTCGATGATGGTTATCGACAACAAAGCCATACAGCTTTTAATGGCGGAGTTAAAAACGCTTACCTCGGACGGCGCGACCGCGGGCGGCGACAGCTCGAAAGGGCTTGCCTACGCGATGTATTTGCTTGCCGGAATACCCTTAATACTCGTTTCCGTAGTGGGAATGAAGTATTTTATCAGCGGTGATTTTGCCTCGGGGTTGAAATTATGATAGACTTCTTGCGCAACTCCTCGCGGCTTTTTAGGGGGTCTGTTTCGCGCCCGGTTTTCGTGCTAAAACGCATACGCAGCTCTGCTGCGCCCACGTTTTATCCCGAAAACCGGGCACAAAAATCCCTCCCTAAAAACTCCGCGTTTAGTTTTGCAAGAAGTCTAATAATTAATTTCATATCGGGGATAAAGTTATAAAAAATTATTTTAAGGAGGTCTATGTCATGAAAAAAAGAGCGAGGTGGTTAGGTATGTGCGCGTTAGCGCTGTTGCTGTGCGTGCAGCCGCTTATGTTCGGCGCGTGCGCGGCGCGCGGGAGCGGTTCGGGGGACTTGTCTGCGGCGGCGGTTACCGACCCTCCGTCCGAAACGGAGGTAACTCCCGACAAGTATATTTTCTACGCGCTTTCCGACCCTAATAAAGCCCAGTTGACCGCGCAGGTCAAGGCGTTGAAAGCCGTGGTCGGCAATACCTACGAGAGCGATAAGTACAAGCTGGCGTTCGCCACGGACGGTCCCCGCCCGTTAGACCAGACCGTCGCGCAAATGGAGCAGGAAATAGACGAGGCGTTCGAGGTGGCGATAGCGTACGATATGCCCGTCTATATAAAAATCGACGACCTCGGTTATTTAAAGGATAAGGGTAACGATACGGCGTTCGCTTCCGACGAGGACTTACACGATACTTACAATTTTGCGGGCGACGAGGCGACGTTATATTTTAATTGGGGCACGTGGCGGTACACCGACTATGTGCCCGCGATAGGAACGCCCGCTTACAGAGCGTTTATCGCGGATAAGATTGTCGACG
>JAITNT010000139.1 GCA_031290295.1 Clostridiales bacterium | reverse complement strand
GGCGGCACGTTCGATATTTCTATTTTGGAAATCGGCGACGGCGTGTTCGAGGTGCTTGCGACGGCGGGCGACAATCGTCTGGGCGGCGACGACTTCGACAACGAGATAATCAAGTGGCTTACCGACTCCTTCAAAAAAGACAACGGCATCGACCTTTCTAAGGATCGCGCGGCTATGCAGCGGTTAAAGGAAGCCGCCGAAAAAGCTAAGATTGAGCTTAGCTCGGTCGCCAAAACCACTATTTCGCTGCCCTTCATCACCGCGGACGCGGCGGGACCCAAGCACTTAGAATACGAGCTGTCCAAGCCTAAGTTCGAGTCTATGATAAGCTATCTTATAGACAAGACCGTCACCGCTACCAAGCAGGCGCTTTCGGACGCGGGCTTCACCTCGAACGATATCCAAAAGGTTATTCTCGTAGGCGGCTCGACCCGCGTACCCGCCGTAGTAGACGCGGTAAAGACCATTACGGGCAAGGAGCCGTTCAAGGGCATTAACCCCGACGAATGCGTTGCGCTCGGCGCGGCGATTCAGGCGGGCGTTTTGGCGGGCGAGGTTAAGGACGTTATATTGATGGACGTTACGCCGCTGTCCCTAGGTATTGAAACGATGGGCGGTATTTTCTCCAAGATACTCGACCGCAACACGACTATACCTTTCAAAAAATCGCAGGTTTTCTCCACGGCCTCCGACAATCAGCCGGGCGTAGATATCCACATTTTGCAGGGCGAACGCGAGGTCGCTTCCGGCAACAAAACGATCGGTCGCTTCGAGCTGACCGGTATTCCCCCGGCGCGCCGCGGAGTACCGCAAATCGAGGTAACGTTCGACATCGACGCCAACGGTATTTTGAGCGTAACCGCCAAGGACAAGGGCACGGGTAAGGAGCAGAATATTATCATTACGGCGTCGTCGAACCTTTCGGACGACGATATCAACAAGGCGATGAAGGAAGCGGAAAAGTTCGCCAAGGAGGATCACGCCCGCAAGGAGCTTGTAGACGCCAAGAACGCCGCCGAGAATATCGTGCTTCAGGTAGAGAAGGTGCTTTCCGAGAGCGGCGACAAGATCGGCGAGGCCGACAAGGAAGCCTTAAACCGCGAGGTTGAGGCGACCAAAGAGGCGTCAAAAGGCGACGACCTCGAAGCTATCAGGGCGGCCGCCGAATCGCTCGGTAAGGTTTCTAACGAGGTTTTCGGCAAGCTGTATCAGCAAAACGCCGGTAATCCCGAGAGCGACGGTTCGGACGGCAACGGTCAGGCTTAAAGCCCCCTGCGTCTTGCCGGGTAAGAGGAGCTAACAATGAAAAGGTGCCTAAAAGGAAGGATAAACACGGCCGCACTGCTGCCCGCGGAGACGACGGAGCGGGATATGCTTGTCGCTTGCTTTGCAATGGAGGAGAAGTACCGTTCGGATATCGACTCCATCAAGGCGACTACGGAGATGCTTAACGGGCTGGCCAACGATATTCTGTCCAAGTTGCGCAAGCCCGACGGTGAAAGCAAAAAAGGTCTAAGCCTCAACGATTAACGGTATACCCGCCGCCCGGGCGGCGGGCTCGGTACTAAAAAAGGGAATTGAATTTGTGGATAAATCCTACTATGAGGTTTTGGGCGTGCCGAAAACCGCAAATAACGATGAAATAAAGGCCGCCTACAGAGGTCTGGCGAAAAAATATCATCCGGACGTAAACCCGGGCGATAAGACCGCCGAGGCGAAATTCAAGGAGATAGCGGAAGCGTATTCCGTGCTGTCCGACGCAAACAAGCGCACCAACTACGACAAGTTCGGCAGTGCCGAGCCGGGAGGGTTTTCGGGCGGCGGTAACGGCGGCTTCGGAGGATTTTCGGGCGGCGGCTTCTCGGGGACGTTTTTTGACGATATCATGAACATGTTCACCGGCGGCGGCAGAGCGCAGGACGACGGCAGAGGCGTCGATCTTACGCAGAACGTCACGCTTACGTTCGAGGAAGCGGCGTTCGGCGTTACGCGCGAAATTAACGTTACGCGCACCGAGAAATGCAAGGCGTGCTCGGGTACGGGCGCTAAGAACGGCACCGAATACACGGTTTGTTATTCCTGTAACGGAACGGGCAAGGTTCAGTTTACGCAGGACTCCATTTTCGGACGTACGGTTAACGTGCGTCCCTGCGTCAAATGTAACGGCGCGGGCAAGCTCATCAAAGAAAAATGCGGCGTTTGCTCTGGCAAGGGCATGGAAAGAAAGCACACGTCGATAAGAGTGGAGTTCCCGGCGGGCGTGGACTCGGGACAAACGCTTACCGTGAGCGGAGAGGGCGATCAGGGGCTAAGAGCCAGCGGCGACCTGTTGCTGAATATCAACGTTATGTCGCACAAGCTCTTCAAGCGCAAGGGCACCGATCTGTATTTGGACGTACCTATTACCTTTACGCAGGCGATTTTAGGCGACAAGGTGCGGATACCCGGGTTAAAGGGCGGTTTGGAGCTGGCTATACCAGAATTCACGCAGACAGGCTCGGTATTCCGTCTGAAGGGGCAGGGTATCAAGCATTTGCGGCGCGACGCCAACGGCGACATACTCGTAACCGTAACGGTAGAGATGCCGCGCAAAATCAGCGGAGGCCAGCGCGACTGTCTAAAGCAATTCAACGCCGCCGCGGACGAAAATCAGTACGACAAGGTCAGAGAGTTTAAGAAGAAGCTTTGACCGCAGCTTAGGGTAAAAATATGTGGTATGAGATAGCCGTTACGACTATACACGATATGACGGAAATTGTCGCGGATATACTGCTCGGGCTAGGAAGCGCGGGCGTAAATATCCGCGATAAATTTGATTTGGAGGAATTGCTTAACCGCAAAGGGCGCTGGGATTACGTCGGCGACGACCTTTACGCCTCTTTCGGCGAAAAAGCGCGGGTCTCGGGTTATTTTGAGGACAAGCGGATCGCCGAAGAGCTGGCGGTCCGTCTTGCCGCGCTCAAAAGCTTTTTCGCCGAAACGGGCGATTTAAGCGTGGACGTATCCGAGGTTCGCGAGGAGGACTACATAAACGAATGGAAGAAGTACTATACCCCGATCGAGGTCGGGCGCGTAATAATTATTCCCGAATGGCAAACCGCAGAAAGCGATAAAATCAAGGTTTACATAGACCCGGGACTTGCTTTCGGTACGGGCGGTCACGAAACGACCAGGCTTTGTATCGGGCTTATGCAGGACTGCATAAGGACGGGCGCGCGCGTCGCCGACGTCGGTTGTGGCAGCGGAATACTGGGCGTTTGCGCGGTTAAGCTAGGCGCTGAATATTGCCTTATGACCGATATCGACCCTATAGCCGTCCAAGCCGCGCGCGCCAATTGCCGTCTTAACGGCGTTACCGACGCGGAGGCGGAGATTTTGGAGGGCAATCTGCTCGATATGAGCGATATAGAAGCCGACGTTATAGTCGCTAATATTACCGCGGATATACTTATCGGACTTATGAACGGACTAAAAAAGCGGCTCAAACCCGACGGAACCGTCATTTTTTCGGGTATTTTGGATTCGCGGTTAAACGACGTCAAGCAAGCCGCGCGGGCGGCGGGCTTATGTATCGGGCGGGAGGAGGCCTTAGGCGAATGGCGCGCGCTAAGCTGCAAGCATGTGTAAAAGATTTTTTGTACCGGACGGAATAACGTCCGTAACCGAAATATCGGGCGCGGAGTTTCACCATATCGCCGACGTTATGCGGATTCCTGCGGGCGGAGAAATCGTGCTGTTTTGCGGGGACGGCTTCGATTACCGCGCCCGCGTTACCGCTTACGGCAGAAAGTCGCTTACGGCGGAAATCATCGAAAAAACGCGCGTAGACAACGAGCCGCATATCAGGCTCGCGCTCTTTCAGGCGGCTATTAAGCCCGAAAAATTCGAGCGTGTAATAGTCAAGGCCGCAGAGCTGGGCGCGGTCTCGGTTACGCCGCTTTTGACGGCGTATTCGCAATTTCCCGCAAGCTCGTTTTCGCCCGAGCGCATGTCAAAAATCGCCGTTTCCGCCGCAAAGCAGTGCGGACGCGCCGTGCTTGTCGGAACGGAACCGCCCGTAAAAATCGCCGCCCTAGGCGAAAAGCTAAAGGGCTTCGATACGGTTATCATGCCGTACGAATACGAAAAAAACAACACGCTGAAAGACGCTTTACGCGGAAAAAACCCGAAATCCGTCGCCGTAATTATAGGCTGCGAGGGCGGTTTTTCCGAGGACGAGGCCGCGCTTTGCGGTAAATTCGGCGCTTTAACGGTTACGCTTGGACCGCGCATAATGCGCGCGGAAACGGCGGGCGCGGCGGTTACAGCCGCGATTATGTACGAGCTTGACGAGTGGGTGCGGCAATGTTAATCGTCGTGTATACCCTGGGCTGTAAAATTAACCGAATAGAAAGCCGCTCCGTAATAGCCGAGCTTACGGCGTTAGGGCATGAAACTACCGAGGACTTTGTGCCGGCGGATCTCTACGTAATCAACACCTGCGCCGTAACCGCCGAGGCGGAACGTAAATCCCGTCAAATGGTTTCTAAGGCGGCGCGCGTCAGCCCCGGAGCAAAGGTAATAATTCTCGGCTGCTCCGGTCAGAACGACAGGGAAGCGTTCGGGCGTTTCGATAACGTGGTATTTATCGGCGGCGCCGCGTCTAAGGCGCGGGCGGTGAGGGAGTACATTGACGGCGCGGGCGGCGCGTCGGGACGCTTTGCGCTGCCGGAGGTTTACGAGGAAATGCGGTTGCCCGCCCGTACCAAAACGCGCGAGTTCGTCAAGGTGCAGGACGGCTGCGATAACTTTTGCTCGTACTGTATCGTTCCGTATTTGCGGGGCTCGAGCCGTTCGCGCGGGCTTGACAGCATAGCCGCCGAGCTTAACGCGGTCGAGGCTAAGGAAATAGTATTGAGCGGCGTCAACCTGTCCGATTACGGCTCTAATATCGGCGCGGGGCTTACCGACTTACTGCGTACCGCCGGCGCGGCTACCTCGGCGCGTATAAGATTAGGCTCGCTCGAAGCGCGCGTAATTACCGACGGGCTGCTGCAAACGATGTCGGAAATCAACTTCTGCCGGCATTTTCATTTGTCGCTGCAAAGCGGCTCCGCGGAGGTTCTCCGGGCGATGAACCGCAAATATACGC
>JAITNT010000115.1 GCA_031290295.1 Clostridiales bacterium | reverse complement strand
GTACGTCTCCGCAATCCCGTTCAGGTCTGTCGGCGCGAACGTAATATTATCTTTCGTGTATTCGGGTAAGCTGCCGTGAACGGCCGCTACCGTGTCAAGGATTATCGTCCTTACCGCAGAATTATTGCCCGCGGCGTCTGCGGCATAGAAGCTCCACGCCGCATTATTAGCCGACGTCGCCGCTACGGTATACGACTTAGCCGACGTGAAAGAGTATGCGCCGCCGCCGTTGCGGTAATATATTCCCGAAAAATTAATGTCGCTCGCCGTAAAAATAATCTGCTTGTTATATATCGATGTGTTCGGATTAAGCGTTATTTCCGGTGTCACCGTATCGAGCGTGATATTTACGGTCGAGGTATTTCCGGCGTCGTCCGTAACCCTAAATTCATAAAGACCGTCGCCGGAAGCGGGATCTATATATGTTCCCGCGGTATGCGCAGTCCACGCCCCGCCGGGCGTTTTGATTTGGCATGTCACCGGAGACGTAATATCCTCGCCGAACAGCCTAAACGCGGCGTTTATGTAGTCTGTAACAGAATTCCCGGCAGCATTTTTTACTATTGCCGTCGGCGCGGTGATGTCAAGCGTTATACTCCGTGAAAAGACGTTACCGGCGTAGTCCTCAACCGTAAAGACGTAAAGACCGTCGCCGGAGCTTGCGGATATGTTTGTATAGGCGGTATAATCTTCCGGAGCCTGACCGGGGCGCGTAAGCGTCGCTGATTTCAGCCCGCTGCCGCCGCTGTCCGAAAACGTGAAACGGAAACTCCCTCTAGTGTACGCTTCAAGCTCCGCTCCCGAATTGTCGGTAATTCTGCCCGTAGGCGCGGTTTTATCTATTATGAGATAATACGTCGTTTTATTGCCCGCGCCGTCGCTTATAACGACGGTATGCCGCCCTGCCCCGGCAATAGGCGTATTAATCGCGTAGCTTTGTTCATCGAGCGTAACCGATACCGGGGCTTCCGACGGTGTCGCCGCCGTCCATGAGAACCGCGCCGTATCCGTGCTCTTAGCATAATATTCGTCTGTCTTATTCGGCAGAAGCTGCGCCTTGTCGAACACGCCTGCCGGCGCGGTCGTATCTAATACTATGCTCTTTGTCAAGACGTTCCCGGCATAATCCTCAACCGTAAAGACGTAAAGACCGTCGCCGGAGCTTGCGGATATATTTGTATAGGCGGTATAGTCTTTCGCTTCCTCGCCGGGGCGCATAAGCGTCCCCGATTTCAGCCCGCTGCCGCCGCTGTCCGAAAACACGAATCGAAAATCGTCGCTTGTATATAAGCTAAGCTCAACGCCGTAATAATCGGTAAACCTACCGGTCGGCAGGGTCTTATCGATTGTAAGATAATAGGTTCTGGAGTGATTTACCGCGTCCCTTATGACGACGGCATGCCGCCCGGCAGCAGTAATAGCCGTTCCGCTCGCATAGCTTTGCCCGTCTAGCGTCGCCGATACCGGAGCTTCCGACGGGGTCGCCGCCGTCCATGAGAACCGCGCCGTTTGATCCGTGCGTGCATAGTATTCCGCACTTGCCGGTAGCAGCTGTGCGTTTTCAAAGACTCCCTCCGGCGTTTCGGTGTCAAAAACAATCGACTTTATGAGGACGTTATTCGCATAATCGGTGACGGTAAAGGTGTACCGCCCGTCGGCTGCGTTTTGTTGAATATATCCGCTTGTATAATCTTCCGGCGCTTGACCGGGGCGCGTAAGCGTTGACGTTTTCACCCCGCTGTCGCCTATGTCGGAAAACACAAAGCGAAAAGGGTCTCTTGTATAGTCCGCAATTTCCACGGCGGAGCTGTTTGTGAATTTACCCGTCGGCAGCTGATCGTCGTATTTTACGGTGTAGACGCTTTTATTATCGACCCTATCGATAACCGTAACGGTATATGTTCCGCTCGACGAAAACGTATATGCCGAGGCGGGAGAGGTAACCGAAGCTTCGCTGTTTTTTTTGATTTCGGAACGTGAAAAGCCGGACTCCGAATCCGAAAAGGTCATCGTTTGCGCATTTTTAATATAGTAGGTGCTATCGTTCGCATTATAATATTCGTTGCTCATGGATACGGCGGGCGCGGTAGAATCAATCTTAAAATTGAAATAGTATCTCGCTTCCGTAGTCGTACCGAACAAATCGCTTAGATAATAGCATTGAATAGCCAGTATGTCGTGTACGTGTGCGCCGGTTAACCAATCGGACACCTTCCATATTTTTGTAGTCTTATCCGTAAAAGCCGCGTTGGCATCACCCACCACGCCTGTATCGTCACCGTAGAACCATTTGAACCCGACATGCTCGATTATGCCTCCGTCCCCGTCTAATGATATAACGATATTATCCTTGCTTCCGACATAAAACAGGGAGGCATTGACATCGCTGCTCGAATATCTTGACTCGTACGAAGGGCCGTCTCCGGGATAGCAAACGGATATAGTTACTTTCAAATCTTTTCCCGACCCGGGCGCGACAATAACAATAGCGCTTGCCCGTTTCGGAATCCCCGCAAATATTAAACCCGCAATAGCTATGCCTAAGAGCACAATGAGTAATAGCGCTTTTTGCAGAAGCTTTAATCTTCTAACGTTTTTCATAATAAGTTGCCTCCTGTTGTCCTAAAACCAACGCCCCCGCCGGGCTTCGGTCGTATAGAAACTGTTTGACGTACATCAGCTCAAACAGCAGTATATTGTTTCTGTTATCGACGGCGCGGTCAATTAAACGCTCAAGCATAGCGAGCCGGTCGTAATAGCCGAGCGACATCAGCGCGGTGTAGTCCTCTTGCTTTAGCAGCCGCTTGAGCTTTGAGGAAATAACGCGCTCTATTTCGAGAAAAAGCCGCTTTGTCTCGGCCTTGACAGCCGCCGCGCCGTCGTCCCCTTCCTCTCCTTCCCGATTAAAGCTTGCTTCGTCAGCGGCAAAATCCTCAAAGTCATCTTCCGCCTTTGCATTCTTCGCAAATGCGTTGCGTTTGGAAATGTCGTAATAGTAGTCGCTTTCCTCAAAGATAATCGCCGGGCGCGCTTCCTCCGCCGTGTCCTCGTTCCCGTAGACGACCTTTGCAACAAATATCGGGGTATAGGTTGCGCGTACCGGGTCGCGCCCGGCGGCGATAACGACCGCCTCGCCCATGCGTCCGGCGGCCGCATCGTTTAACGTCCGAAGCTCCGACGGATATATAAGCGGCCTTTCCTCCGCGCGCGTGGAAACCGTCACGTCTCGGTTTTTGCTCTCTGAATAACTGATATTTCTTACCTTGTGTTTTCCGCACAGCTGCGAGAACTCTTCCGTTGTTTTTTGATCGGAAGCCTGTATAAAGATTTTTATCGGGCTGCTTGACTTAATTATCTCCGCCGTCTCCTTGCCGTATTTAGTATCGAGCTGCATAAAATCTTGAATTATCGGCAGCATCCATATCTTGCGGCTGCGCCCTACGGTAAAGATATTGCCGATGTTATTAAACTTCGGCATATTCCCGAACTCGTCCAATATGAAGTACGTGCTGCGCAAAAGCTCCGCGTCCTTAAGCTTTTTACGGGTTTTGTTATCCTCCGCCTTGTCAACTAACGCCTTGTACATCTGCATAATAAACAACGTCACGAGCTTATGACGGTTTTCCTTATGGTCGGGTATCTTAAAAAACAGCGCGGTAGGCTCCTCGTCAAAATCGCCGAAATCCACGTCGTTTCCGCTCGTCAAGGCGGAAATACCGACATCGGCCATCCATGCCAGGTACTGATTCACGTCGCCGAGATAGGACGTTAACGTTTTGTCCTGCGACACAAGCACCGTATTCGATAACGCGCGCGTCCGCGAAAACTCATCGCGCAGGGAAAAGAACTCTTTCAACTGCTCGCAATCGCCGACGCAATATTTGGAAACGGCAGCGAACAGATTAAAAAGATTAAACTGCGTGCGGCTCATGTACCCGTCGCGCACGTCCTCCCAGAACCCGAGCGCAAGCGCAAAAATAAGATCCCGCGCGCCTTTTTGCCACCCCGGATCGTGCGTATTGTCTACCGGACAAATCGTGTAGGTAAGGTCTTGAAGGTCAATGTAGATTTCCGACGTAAGCCGTTGAACGAATACCGCCAATTCCCGCTCGGCTTCCTTGAACGTAGAATACGTAGTCCCGTCAAAACAGTACTTTCCGCGCTGGAATTCGCCTTTGGCGTTAGCGATGCGGTCGGTTTTCAGCCAAACATCGTGAAACGGATTCCACCGCGTGGAGTGGAACGGATCGGTTAAATCGATTAGCCATATGCGGTAGCCCTGCTTTTTCAAGCTGCCGGCGTGGTGCATGTACAGCTCGCCTTTCGGGTCGGTAATGACCATGGACGGCTTCGTCTTGCAGCGCGCGAGTATCTCAACGGTAGGATCTACAAAGGTAGTAGTTTTGCCGGAACCGGTAGTGCCGAGAACAAGAGTATGCGTGGGCTTCGCAAGAATAATATCGATGTCCGAGCCTTTGAGCTTCGCCGTAATCGGGACGCCGTCCGGTGTGTCGCCGAGCCTTGAAAATTTAGTAACCGTAAGCCCCGCGTTTTGCTTTATCTCTTGTCTTGTCAACCAATGCGAATTCTCCAAATCCTTGTTTACCTTCAACACCCGGCGACCGATGCGAAAGTATTCATAGCCAATGAGCGCGCCGCCCGCAAGGCAAACGCCTAACCAAATAAGCCACGCCGTACCGTCGGCGAACGAAACGTCGCTTATCGAAAAGTCGTTGATATGCTCAAAAAAGGAAACCAGTACCGCGATACATACAAGAGCTATGCCCGCCGCAACAACGGACAATACGATAGTCAAGGCGGCGCGGCGACCTTTTGACATTACATTTTTTGTGTTCTTCGCCATTATGCATTCCTCCCTGCGGCAATTTCTCTTTCGTTTTCGCGCTCGATTGCGTGCATCCGTTTTGTAAAGTCCGCTTGTATTCCGCGCTGAACCTCGCCGAGCGCGCGGACAAAGCCATGCAGCACGGCGGTCGCTCCGGAACGTCGCCGCTTTGAATCAATTTTCAATTGTAAGTCGTTTACTCTCGTACGCCGCATAGCTCGGTAGTCCGCGCCCATGTCCTTAATAAGGCCTATTACTTGATTGCCCAGACGCGTTCTATAGTCGTATCTTAGCCGCTCGATGTAGTCGATTTTGCCCGTGTCTATACCCGCCGCATCCGTAAATTCAAGCGGAATCCGCTTGTTTTGCAAGTCTTTTCCGTTCGCAACCGCCATGACGTCCATTATGTCTTTCTTGTTCAAGCGACGATTGCGTACATACGCGACACGATTATCCCGGGCGATCTCTACAGCCTCTTGCTCGCGAATCGCAAGCTGTCGCATGACCTCACTGTGCGCTTCGTACGCTTCCGGATTAGACTGTACCAATGCGTTCGCAACCGCGTCTATTTCAGGTCGCAGCTCGGTCATGTTCTTTGAAGCGTAAGAAAGCCTTCCGCCGGAGGGCAGTTTCGCGCTAAGCGCCGACAGCATAGCGCGCAGCTCATGCTCACGCGCGGCGACCCCGGCGGCGCGGATAAGCTCGAGCTTCTCCATTGCACGGTCGCGGGCTGTATAATACTCATATTTGTTATCGGAAACGTACATATTTGCCGAAATAAGGTAGTTGTCTATGTTAGCTTTATCGAAGCTCCCTCTATGCGTATATGCAAGCTCGCCGTTCTTGTTCCTATGCGGCTCTTTCTCGAAAAAGCTAAAATGAATGTGGTGGTGATGCTTGGTATCGGTATGCAACGCGGCGAACAGCTCCACGTTATCCCGGCGCAAGTGCGACCGAGCGATAAAGCTGTTAAACGACTGCTTTAAGAACTTAATCGCTTGTTCCTCCGCGGTAAAGCCCTTAGACGTTTCTTCATCGAAAGAGATAAAACCATGCCAAATATTGCTCCCCGTTGCGGCAAGCTTTGCCTTCATTTTTTCCATATCCTCCTTTGAAATCAGCCCTTTATCGTTAAAAAGTCCCGTAATATCCTCGTTAACGTATTGCTTGCCGCGGGTATAATAGCTCGCCGCATCCTTGTTTTTAGCGACCTTTTTTTCGTTCAAAATATAGGTAAAGTAGTTATATTCCGCTGTCAAATTAAAGAATTTGCGTTCCGCTTCATACTCGACGCGCGCTTTCCCGGATAGCTTTTCGGGCGGCGCTTTGGACGTAAACGCGATATTAAATACAATCCTGCTCATACTACCTCGCCCTCCGCTCATAGCGTTTGATAAGCTCCGCCTTAACGGCGTTCAGGTTATCAGGCAGCACCGACAAGCGACCGGACATTAAATCCTCCGCCGCTATAGGCTCCCCTGAAAGCTCACAGAGCTTAGCGTTATATAACGTCGCCGTCATATGTTCTATTACGTTCAACAGCACAAACAAATCCTCTCCGTTGATTTCAAGCTGTTTCAGCTTGCGCTCGATGTCGGGTGAAGCAACTGCGGACGTTTGCTCAACCGCATTGAAATCCTTACCCGTAATTTGCCGAAGCAAAAGCGGCGCGCCCACGTCAAGACAACGATTCAGCATTGCGTTCTTAGTAGAGAAATATCCGTTCTTCATTATTTCTTCCAACAATATCAGCGTGTTTTCACTCGCCACGCGCACCAGAAATTGGTTGTTCTTTACGTCGTCTTTCGCCACTTTTTGTGTTCTCCGCTCCTTGAAATTCGGTTTCCGAATTGTCATTTTCAGGGTGATACATTTTGATACGATTTGCCGATTGTTTTTGCCGGATTGTATCATTTCACTATATATGAAAAGCAAATTGCGGAAAAATCGGAAAAAATGTATCACCCTCTTATCCTGCTTTATGTTCAAACGGCAAAAAAAACACGGTTTTTCGTTTGAACATTGTGTTCCCGTCCGCGAAGCGGCACGTCCCTCTTGTGTTCCCGCCCGCGTCGCCGCGGGGGCTGCCGCCCCCGAACCCCCGCTTGAAAACACAGAAAGGAAATGATGCCGCCGTCATCTTGAATTCACTCCTTGCGCTTGACGCTTCTTGGCCGGGACGGCGCCGGTCGGATAATCCGCGCGGCGCGACAAGCTGCTGCAAGCGTTTTCTATCGATCGCCGCACATAAGAGTCTTTGTTGGGTCGGTACAGCCCGCTTGAACAAAAAATCCGCTCCATTTGCCCGGTGTCGCAATCGGTGAAAAAGGCAAGTATGTTAAGCATTGCGAAATCCGCTCTGCTGTGATCGGGTTCGCCGCCGGCTTTGAAGAAAGGAATTTGTCCGGCATAGAGCTTGTCGAACACCTCGCCTTTCTTTGACCGCCGTATGCGCTCTACCACGTCCGCGTCGGTTTGATTGGTTATTCTTGCCGGCGCGGCTTTAACGGTCGCCGAGCGTTCGCCGAGCGACTGCCGTATAAAGGCTTTGCCCTCCGGGGTGCAACCGCGCATATCGATTGTGTCGGATATGAGCGCGCCGGTCATGCTGATAAAATGCGACGTTGAATAAACCTCGAGGTCGCCGCCTAACGGGTGGTCTTTGACGCAGTTTTTATACTTGCCGCCCTCCAAAAGGTCGCCAGTCAAAAAAATATGCATTCCCGTACCCGACATCGATTTTTCAACGTATGTGCCCTCTAGCCCGCCCAGAACCCTGTCGGCAAGCTCCGTCTGCGTTTTGCCGTCTAAGCACTTGTCAAGGTCAATGCACGTCGCCGCGCCGTCCAGGGCATAGCTAAGCCCCTCGCAACCGTTGTCACGGGCAAATTTAAGCGCCGCCGCAAAGCTTGTCCATGTCGCCGGGTCATTCGATTTTGCACGCTTAGCCCCCTCCGGCGCGTTAAACGCCTTGAGTATGAATTTCTCGCGGTGCTGCTTCTCTTTGTTGTAATAACTCTTGTAGACGCACCAGTTCGGTTTTACGAGAAGCTCCTGAGGTGTGTTGCGCTCGATGTCGGCAAGACGGTCAAGATTGCGGCGTTGATAATCCGTAAGCGGCTTTGACGCGGCGGTGCGAGCGAGTTGTTCCTCACTCTTTTTTGTGTTCTCGTTTACCTCTGCCGTTAGCCCGACGGCTTGCCTGATTTCCCCTGCGTTCTCTGCGATCGCAATTTTATAGCCGCCCTCACCGAGCTTACCGACGTACCCGTCAACGGCACGGTACGGCACTCCGCACATCGGCATACGCTCCGGCAAGCCGACGTCGCGACCGGTAAGCGTTAGCTCCAACTCTCTGCTTGCCGTTTTTGCGTCCTCACCAAACAGCTCGTAAAAGTCGCCCACGCGGTAAAATAATATCGTGTCCGGATTTTTTTCCTTCACCCTTGAGTATTCCTGCCAAAGCGGAGAACCTGCCCGCGTTTCGCTTGCCGGCTTGGATTCTTCCTTTTGCGCGGGGGCGGTATCGGTACGCTTTGCCGCCGCTTCACCTTTTCTTTGCTCCGTCTCGATAAACCGTTTATGCTCCGCGACAAGCTCGTCGGCTAGTGCGACCGGTTCATTCTTTTTTGTGTTCTCAAGCTCCGCCGCAGCCTTGACCGCGTAATTTACATTGACGTACTCGGCAATTTTTTTCGCGTCGGCAATAGCCTTAAACAGCTCGCTCTTGTCCTTCCGAATAATGTTCACATAGTGCTGCACATAAGCGGCGTGATTGTTAAAATGCTCTCCGGCTAAAACTATGCCCGTTTCCGCTTGCAGAAACATCGAGGCGAACTCCGCGCGAAGCTCCTCCTTGGAATATCCCTCCGGGTCGTTTTTGAACGTGGTAAACGGACGGTTTAACCGGCTTTTATGTCCCGTCGAATGCGAAAGCTCATGCAGCGCGGTCGCGTAATAATCGTTCATACCCTTGAAGTCTTTGATAGCGGGCAAGTGAATGAAGTCGCCGTCCGGCGCGTAATACGCCTCGCCGCTCATTACGCCGGTGCCGTGCATTATCCGAACGCCGGACTGCTTGAGCATGCCGTCGATATAGGCATTCCGGTTAGCCCTCTCGTCCTCCGACATCTCGTGCCGCTCCAAGACGGGCAAGCCCTCGACTTGCGCCGCATTAAAAACAACAGCCGTAGTCGTGTACCGGCACACGTTTTGTTCCATGTACCCGTCGCGCTCGTCCGGGGTCATGTTCGCCGTCGTCTTACGGTCAAACGACTTTTTGCGGAGACGGTCATATTCTGTAAACTTGAAAATCCTCGAGCCTCTCTCGCCCTTTTTGACGTGCGCGTTCATGCCCTCGGCTTGCGCGTATGTAATCCACCGGGGGTCGTCCCACCCTTTGTCCTCCGCCGTAAACGCGAGGGTCAAAAAATTGACGCCGCGATAAATCTGCCCGGTTAAGGCGTTTTGCGGGGCGGTATTGATTTTGTGCCAACCCCGCGACCACTCAAGCTCCGACCCCTCGATTTTTTTAAGAATCAAATCGACAATAGCTTGCCGCTCCCGCTCAACAACCCTATTGTCCATCGCTCTCAATCCTCACAAACTTAACCGGCGGCAGCTCGTCGGCATCGGCGGGCAGCATTGCAAAATACTCGTCGATAAAGTCGTCCTCGGTCTGACCGCCGCGAAGCTCGAAGGTAATAACCCTCTCCTGTTTTTCTTGCGTATTCATCGTCTATCTCCTCCGTGGTCTCTCCCACCGTCCGATTTTGTATATTTATGCATAAAATGTATAAACACGAAATTTTGCGTCGCGCCGCTCGTTATACCCGACCTTGCATATTTATTCATTGCGGTTTGAGAACACAAAAAAGAAATGGGATGCTGCTCTCTGCTCTTAAGGGGGCGCGGTGCGCTGACTGCCAAAAAACAAGCTTTGAAACACAAGATCTTGTGTTTTACAGTACATATACATACTCCTTTCTGTGTTATCAAATTAATATTACAACCTTTAATATTACAGAATCATATATTGTAATATTATGGGTGTCAAAAATGACAGTACCCCTCCTGTCAAAAATGAGCATAGGGGTATACTCATTTTTGAGCATACCCTATGTCATTGCTGCTCATCTATGACAAGCGTAATAAGCGGGTCGTTAATATACAATCTTCGCTCAAGCACTTCCTGCGGATTTTGCTCGCTGTAAATAATTCTTTTGATTATATATTCTTTATCCGCTAGGGCATTCAGCAACCTTATAGCGGTGCTCTCACTGCAATCGAATATCTGCTCAAAGTAGCTGTTCTGCGC
>JAITNT010000003.1 GCA_031290295.1 Clostridiales bacterium | reverse complement strand
GTATCCGTCACCACGATAAGGGATACCATGGTTAATCTTGACGCTGCGGGCAAGCCCTTGCGCCCGATTATACTTTTTGTGGACCAGCGCAAGGCGGAGTGCAAGAAGCCGCTGCCGCCGTTGCCGCGCGCCCTGTTAAAGCTTGTCGGCATGGGCGAGATTGTGCAAATTCAGCGACGGGTGACCAATTCGAACTGGATAAAGGAGCAGGAACCGGAGATTTGGGAAAAAACCGATAAATACGTTATGATTTCCGGATATCTTACATATATGCTTACGGGTATAATGAAGGACTCTACCGCGTCGCAAATAGGGCACATACCGATAGATAACAGAAAAAATGTGTGGATGAAAAAAAGCGCGCTGTTGTACAGTGTTTTTGATATTCCGCGCTCCAAGCTTGCGGATTTGGTTGAGCCGGGCGCGGTCATCGGGAAAATTACCCTGAAGGCTTCCGAAGAGACGGGAATTCCCGAGGGCATTCCCGTAATAGCGGCGGGCAGCGACAAGGGGTGCGAAACGGTAGGTACCGGCTGTATCGACCGCGAAAGCGCGTCCTTGAGCTTCGGCACGCTTGCGTCCGTTCAGCTTTATACCGAAAAATACGTCGAGCCGCTGCCGTTCATGCCGTGCTATCCCGCGCTTATCAAGGGCAGCTTCAATCCCGAAATACAGATTTACCGAGGCTTTTGGATGTTGACGTGGTTTGTAAAGGAGTTTGCGGCTAAGGAAAGAGCGGAGGCCGAAACTACCGGCGAGCCGCCCGAGGAAATTCTCAACCGCAAAATGCAAGCGGTTCCGCCCGGCAGCGACGGCTTGATGCTGCAGCCGTACTGGACGCCGGGACTTACCTCCCCCGAGGGCAAGGGCGCAATAATCGGGTTTTCCGACGTGCATACGAGGATACACCTCTATCGCGCGATACTCGAGGGACTTAATTACGGACTGCTCGACGGTCTGCGCATTATGGAAAAAAGGTCGGGCAATAAGGTCAAAAGCTTAACCGTTTCGGGCGGCGGCGCGCAGTCGGACATCGTTTGCCAGCTGACCGCGGATATGTTCGGCGTTCCCGTTTACCGTGTGCAAACCTACGAAACGAGCGGCCTGGGCGCGGCAATGGTCGCGCTTATGGGCATAGGGCGTTACAAGGACATGCGCGAGGCGGGCAAGGCGATGGTCAGGCGCTGCGAGCCCTTTGTACCCGATACCGAGAGCAATAAAATTTATGAAAGCTTATATAACGACGTTTACAAAAAGCTCTATTCGCGCCTAAAGCCGTCCTACACCGCAATTCGCAGTATTATGGGCGATTCCGTAAAATAGCCGCCGCCGCTAAGTGTGTGAGCGCCGACCTAAAGAAACGACCGAAAAGGAGAATGAACATGTCAAAACCGTATAAGGACTTCCAACCGCCCTTCTACTACGACCGCGCGCCGGAGAAATCCTACCGTTCGATTTTTAAGTGGGGCGACCCCGAGCTAACCAAGATACCCAAAGAAAACCTTTACAAAATGATGAAGGAGCTTTTCGGGCTTTCGGACGGGGACTTTAAGACTACTAAGGATCTCGGTCTGGAGGAAGTCAAGTACGATATCCCCTCCAAGCTCTCGCCCGAAGCCTTGACGTTCTTCCGCGGCGTTTGCGGCGAGAGCAACGTTTCGGTTACGGATTACGACCGCTTATCCGTCGCCTACGGCAAAACCATGTACGACCTTTTGCGCCTTAGACGCGCCGTCGTCGAGAACATACCCGACGCGGTAATATATCCGTCCGATAAGTCGGAAATCAACCGCATAGTAGAGTATTGCGACAAAAATCTTATTCCCGTATACGTTTACGGCGGCGGCTCGTCGGTTACGCGCGGCGTTGAGTGCATAAAGGGCGGCATTTCGCTCGATATGCGCCGTAATTTTAACAAGGTTATCGCTTTTAACGAAATCAATCAAACGATAACCGTGCAGACGGGTATGAGCGGTCCGGCGTTGGAAGCGCATCTCCATAACGCGCGGACGGAATTTTCCGCCAAGCGCGCCTATACCTGCGGACACTTTCCGCAGTCGTATGAGTATTCCTCCGTAGGCGGTTGGGTCGTTACGCGCGGCGCGGGACAGAATTCCACCTATTACGGCAAGATTGAGGATATAGTGATATCGCAGGAGTACGCCACGCCCGCGGGCGTAATCAAATCGGATCCGTATATCCGTACCGCTACGGGTCCGAGCGTCGACCAAATTATGATGGGCAGCGAGGGCGCGTTCGGAGTGCTTACCGAGGTTACGCTCAGGGTTTTCCGTTACCGCCCCGAGAATCATCTGAAGTTCTCCTACATGTTCCGCACGTGGCAGGACGGCATGGCGGCTTCGCGCGAAATAATGCAGGTCGAGGCGGGTTATCCGTCGGTTTTCAGGCTTTCGGACGCGGAAGAAACTGACATAATGATGCGGCTGTACGGCGTGGACGGCGGCGCGCTTAATTCCATACTCAAGCTGCGCGGATTTTTACCGAGCAAGCGTTGCATGTTCTTGGGCTTTACGGACGGCGAAAAAGGCTTCTGTAAAAATGTTTTGAGGACCGTCCGCAGGGTTTGCCGCAGATATAAGGCTATGAACCTTACCTCGATACCCGCCGCGTCGTGGGAGCGCGGACGCTTCACCGACCCTTATCTCCGCGATTCCATGCAGGACTTCGGCGTTATGACGGACACGCTGGAGTGTACGGTCAATTGGGATAACATGGAGAGGGTGCACGAGGAGGTGCGCGCTTATTGCAAGTCGCGCCCAAAAACCGTCTGCACCACGCATTTGTCGCACGCGTACCCGCAGGGCGCTAACCTGTATTGGATTTTTATAGTCAAAATGGAGAGCCTCGAGGAATTTAAGGCGTACCACGGCGGCATACTTCAGGCGATACAAACGGCGGGCGCAAGCATGAGCCACCACCACGGCATAGGCAAAATGTTCGCGCCGTGGTTAGAGGATCAAATAGGCTCGAATCAATTGGAAATTTACAAGGCGTTAAAGGCTCACTTTGACCCGCACAATATAATGAATCCGGGCGGCACCTTAGGACTAGATATTCCGTCGGAAGGGAAGAATAAACCCTTGCCGTAAGAAACGCCGATTAGGTATCTTGCGGAAACCGCCGTCGGATTTGGCGGTTATTTGTCAAGAGATTGCAAACCCGCTTTGCAACCGCAGGCTTAATCGGCGTTTCCCGTAGAGGCGTTTTGCTTCGTACGGCATTAATACGGCCTTTTGCGGAATACACTTATACTATCGGATAGCTTTAGGAGGCTGAAATGTCGTTAGATCGTTGCAATTATTTGGATATGTCGGGGCACAAAATTTATCTTCGGGACTACAAGGGGCAGGTTTTGTTGCTGGTCAACATCGCGTGCGGGGGAGAATATGCGGAACAGCTCGCGGGGCTTCAGGCGCTCTATGCGGAGTACGGCGCGGGAGGGTTCACGGTAGTAGGCTTTCCGTGCGGACAGTTTTCGGCTGCGGCGGGCGGCAACAAGGACGTGCTGGAGTGTTGCCGCAACCGCTACGGGGTACGGTTCCCGTTGGCGCAAACCGTGCAGGTCAAGGGCAAAAACACCGACGTACTTTTTAAGGAGCTTTGCGGCGCAAAAAGCATAAAGGGCGACTTCACCAAATTTTTGATATCGAGCGATTTAACCGTAATAAAAAGATTTGACCCCGAAACTCCGCCCGAAGGTCTGACCGTGATAATAGAAGAAATGTTAAAAAATTAAAACGTCGTTCGGGTAAAAACCCCGCTCCGGAAGGGTGAGGGAGCGAGAAAGGGGCAAGCGAATGATTAGCAAGTGGGGAAGAACGGAAAGCGGGCAAGTTAGAACTGGATTGCCACGTCGCTAACGCTCCTCGCAATGACAGGGATAGAGTTAATGTCTTAGCAAGCGGCGAAGAGATGTTTCGACTACGCGATAGCATTGACATTGATAGGGTTTATTCATATTCGGTACGGGTGGCACGGGCATGGATAGGGTTTTGAATTGTATTGAGTACGGAAGAACAAGGAGAACCCGTACCGCAAGCGAGCGCCACGCGAA
>JAITNT010000272.1 GCA_031290295.1 Clostridiales bacterium | reverse complement strand
AATGTGCACTCTTTTTTGACCGCCCTTTCAGGTAGCCTATGTATATTACCACACCCCCTCGCCCCTTGTCAACTACTTTTTTACCCCTTTTCCCTTTTTCTTCCCTTTATTTTTTGCGCCTGCCGAAGGTTAATAAGAACGGAGATTTGAGCGGGATTCGAAGAAAAGCGGGGAGAAAAGTAAGTCAAAACCGGATTGCCACGTTGCTGCCGCTCCTCGCTAAGGACGGATTAGGGCAAGTGAATTGTATGGGGCGTTGAAAGATGCGAAGAAATGTTTCGACTGCGCGATAGCATTGACATTGATTTTGTTTTGATTTTATTGTGTACGGGTGGACAAGGTGAACCGTGCCGCTAGCGAGCGTAAGCGAAGCGGAATGACCACGCGCAGTAACGAGTACCATATGCACACCCGGATAGACTAAACCTCTTTAAGTCCGCCCGAATGCGAAAAAGCGAGACGTAGCCGCCGCTAAGGCGGCGGAGCGAGTGCGCATTCGCGTCCGGGCGGCAAAAGTCCGACTGAATCGGATTAAGCAAGACGTAGCCGCCGCTAAGGCGGCGGAGCGAGCGCGCATTCGCGTCCGGGCGGCAAAAGTCCGACTGAATCGGATTAAGCGAGACGTAGCCGCCGCTAAGGCGGCGGAGCGAGCGCGCATTCGCGTTTGGTCGGTTTTCGTTTGGTCGGTCTATAACTCCAGTCTTTTTAGCGAAGCGTTAAGCCGTCTTAGCGATTCGTCCTTGCCCAGCAGCTCCGCCATTTCGGTTGCGCCGCCCGGGGTCGTCTGCGCCCCGGTAAGGGCAATGCGCGCTATCCACATTACCGCGCCGCTCTTCACTCCGCCGTCCGCGGCAAGGGTCTGCAAGCGTTCGTACAAGGCGGGACTTGTGAAATCGGGCGCGCCCTCGACGGCGCGGATTATGCCCGGCAGCAACGCTTTGGCGGCGCGGACGTCGGTCTTTTGCTTTTGGTTGTCAAAAAGTCCGAGGTCGTAGCCGTCGAAACGGTTAAGAAAGTCTATAAGCTCGGGTATTTGCGAAAACACCTCCGTCCTGCCCTGCAAAAGCTTAGTCGCGAGCTTATAGTCGTACTTCCCCTTGCAGCCCGCGCCGTCAAGCCACCTTTCCGCGTGCTCCAGATATTTCTCCGGCGTCAGCTCGCGAACGTATTGAGCGTTCAGCCAACGCATTTTGGCCTCGTCAAATATTGCCGGCGAGCGGTTAAGCCCCTCGGCGGAGAATATTTCCTCAAGCTCCGCGAGAGAAAACTTCTCGCGGTTGTCCTTAGGACTCCACCCGAGCAGCGCGATGTAATTAATGACCGCTTCTTTCAGATAGCCCTTTTCACGAAAATCCTCGTATGAAGCGTCGCCGTAACGCTTGGACAGCTTATGCTGCGCGTCCTTCATAATAGGCGGCAGGTGCATATACTGCGGCTCTCTCCAACCTAACGCCTTGTAAATCAAATTATATTTAGGCGTGGAGGACAGATACTCGATACCCCTTATAACGTGCGTAATCCTCATGAGATGGTCGTCCACGACGTTTGCGAAATTATAAGTAGGCATACCGTCGGACTTAATCAGAATATTATCCTCCAAATCCTTGCAGTCGATAGAAATTTCCCCGAACACAAGGTCGGTATAGGTTATCAAGCCGCTTGCGGGTATATTCTGGCGTATAACGCAGCTCTCTCCGGCGGCTATCCTCCTTTTGACCTCCGCGGACGGAACGCCCAAGCAATGCTTGTCGTACTTAGTCGCGTCGCCCTGCGCGGAACGCATCTCCTCCAACCGCTCCTTAGAACAAAAGCAGTAATAAGCCGCGCCCGTCTTTACGAGCCTTTCGGCGTACTTTCGGTAAATATCCTTGCGCTCCGACTGAATATAGGGCGGATTCACGCCCCCCTTGCCCGGGCCCTCGTCGTAGCGCATACCGCTTTCGTTAAGCGTGCGGTAGATAATATCCACCGCGCCGTCTACGTACCGTTCCAAATCGGTGTCCTCTATCCTTAATACGAACTTGCCCTTGTTCCTCCGCGCAAAAAGGTAGGCGTACAACGCCGTTCTCAAATTACCTATGTGCATGTACCCCGTCGGACTGGGCGCAAATCTTGTTCTTACCATTAATAACCTCCAAACTGCCGCACTCCGGCGGCGCAAATAGCGTGTGAATGTTCAGACGCGCCGCAGACAAAGAAAGCGAGCGGCGACGACGGGGAGTGTATACGGACATACACGGCTCTAGGCGGCGCGCTGCTTTCTGCCGTATCCGGCGATGTATGAGCTTTCACACTATCTCCTGCTTAGCCAGCTCTAATATCGCATCGCGATAAATATCGTATACCTTTTCTAACTGCGCGAGCGGAATAAATTCGTCCGCGTCGTGAATGTTGCAGGACTGCCCCTCGTACATACAACCGAACGCCACGCAGTTGGGCATTTTGCGCGCGTAGGTGCCGCCGCCGATAATCAAGCCGCGGGCGGCCTCTCCGGTATTGCGGGTATACACCTCTTTGAGCGTGCGCACCAAAAAGCTGTCGGGGTCTGCGCACAGCGCGGGCTCGTTATAAATTACCTCGAAGCGCGAGCCCTCGGGCAGCTTACCGAGAATGCGGCGCTGTAAATCCGCGACGGTTTGCGTGCGCGGGCAACGCGCGTCCAGCGTCATAATTATGTCGCCGCCGTCAAATTCCATTTTGCCGAGATTGAGCGTTTGCGCGCCGCTTGACGGGTCGGACACGTTAATGCCGAGCCTGTTAAGGTTGTCCGTATTCGCTATATATTCGGCGATCGCGGAAAAATTCTCATCCTTAACGCCGAGCCCGAGCACGTGCTTTACAAGCTTGAACAGCGCGTTGTCGCCCTTGTGCGGCTCCATGCCGTGCGCGGAACGTCCGCCGAAGGTGATTACCTCGCCGCCGCGTAAGGTAAGCGCCGCCGAGTTAGGCACGACGTTAGGTCTTACGCCGCCGTCGATTTTGACTACCGCGCGCTTAAATTCCGAAGACACCGGTACGGTAAGCCTTAGCCAGCCGATTTCCTTTTCGTAGGTAATTACGGGGAAATCGGCGTCGGGCGAAAACCCGACGTCGGGCATTTTTCTTACCTTGCGGTAGTAGTCCATACACCGGTTGCCGCTCTCCTCGTTGCAACCGAGTATCAGCCTCACCCTGCGTGAAAGCGGCGCGCCCGAGTCCATAATTTCCTTCATAGCGTAAAGGCACAGAACCGCGGGTCCCTTGTCGTCTACTACGCCGCGCCCGTAAAGAATACCGTCCGCTATTTCGCCTTGCCCGCGCGTCCAACCGGTGCCGAACGGAATAACGTCGAGGTGCGCGAGTATGCCTACCGTTTCCGCGCCCTCTCCGAACTCTATCGCTCCGGCGTAGCCGTCCGCGTCGTCGACGGCGAAGCCGAGCTTTTTGCCGAGACTAAGCATATAGTCTAGCGCTTTGCGCGGACTCTTGCCGAAAGGCGCGTTCGGTTCGGCAGGCTCCTGCTTGCTCTCGATTTTGACCAAGGCGATAAGCGTATCTAATATTTCTTTCTTCATTCCGTCTCCTTCGGCCGAATATTTCTTTGTATTTTTTTGCGAAATTTTCATTTAGGTATTGACAATTGCCGTTTTACAAGTTAATATTATCCTATAAGCATTATTTACATATATTCTACAATATTTTAACGGTAAAAAGGAAATGTTTTGAGTACTAAAGACGAGAAAATTTTATCTTCACCGCAAAAGCCGAACCCGCACGCCGAGCACCGCGAAAGAATGAGGGATAAGCTCCGCTCGGGCGCGGAAGCCTTTGCGCCGCATGAAATTCTGGAAATACTGCTTTACGGATATATTCCGTACAAGGATACCAACGTAATAGCGCACGATCTGCTCGCCGCTTTCGGCAGCCTCGAGGCGGTACTGCGCGCGGATTTACGCGACCTTGCCAAGGTAAAGGGCATGACCGCGAACGCCGCCGTTAATTTCGCCGCTATACGGCTTCTCTATGACCGCGTCGAGCGGGGCAAAACGGTTAAGGGTCAGTATGTGCGCAACTTCGCGGAGGCCGAGGCCTGCGTACGCGCCGGTTTGGACGGCAAGCAACGCGAGGAAATTATTATCATATTATTGAACACCGGCAACAAATTGCTGGGACAAAAGTCGATAGCGATAGGAACCTTTACGTCCGCATCCTTCAATATACGCACAATCGTGGACGAGGTCGTCCGCACAAACGCAAATAAGGTTTTGCTCGGGCACAATCATACGTCGGGAAGCTTTCTCCCCTCCCGGAACGATATAGAAACGACCGCCGCCGTCGCCGAGGGGCTGTCCATTCTCGGCGTACAATTGCTGGATCACATAATTGTATCCGACTCCGGCTCATACAGCCTTAAAATGAATCACCTTTTGGATAAATAAAATAACCGCTTATAAGCGACCAAACGTGAATGCGCGCTCGCTCCGCCGCCTTAGCGGCGGCTTCGTCTCGCTTCTTCGCATTCGGGCGGACTTCAACGGCATAGTCTTATCCGGGT
>JAITNT010000268.1 GCA_031290295.1 Clostridiales bacterium | reverse complement strand
CGGTTAAAAGCCGCCATTGTCCTTAGCGAGGAGCGTAAGCGACGTGGCAATCCAGGTTAACTTGTCCTCTTCCTCTCTCTTCGCCGCCTACTAATCATTCTCTTGCCCTTTTGCCCTCTTACCAATCATTTTACTTATCCTCTCCGTCATTCCGGGCGGCGGCATCCGTCCAAATATCCGCGGCGGGCGTATTTACCACCGCAATTCCCTCGTTAACGGTTGTCCGCTTGCTTACCCTGAATGAAATAATCGGCGTCAATATCAAAGAAACTATGAATTCAGCCGCAAAATTAAAGGCGAGCACAACGGTAAGAATTGTCAGAATAACGGTAGATTCATAAAAAACCGCTATCATACCCAGAACCCCGACCGTATTTATAAGCGTACCCGCGGCCGCGCCGAGGCTTCTCGGAAGTATTTCACGAACAAAGGCGCTTTTGTTATTCTTGAATAGTTTTTTTAATCCGATAAACGTCGGATAACAGCCTAACCCTATCAAAATGCGCGGCAATAAAGAAACGAGCGGATTTTGAAACGGAAAAATAGGCTCGCCGGACGCGCCGGGAATACCTACCGGCAGCACAAAAGCGATTATAAAGCTAACCGTGCCGAGAAGCGTAGTCGTAAAAACCGCGGTCTTATAATCGAACAGCTGACACATAGTCATTACCGTTAACGTGGTGACTATCACGGCTTCGACCGGCAAAATAGGCAACATAATCTTAGAAATCGCCATATCCATAAAAACCGAAACCGCCACTAATGCGGCGATAACGCCGTAACGGGCAATAAATTTACTTCGCTTAGTCATAACGCGCTCCTGTCGGGACATTTAATCTATCGTATTTTACCACACGCGCCCCGATTTCACAAAGCAATTTAACTTACTTGACACCAAAACCATTTTTATGTTACGATTGCTATACATAATCCCGCCAAGGAGAACCTTATGGAAAAAGAAACAGTCTGCGTACACGGCGCCGGCGAGCCGTCATTCGACGAACGCACGGGCGCGGTGAGCGTACCGATTTATCAGAGCGCGACCTTCCGTCACCCCGAATTAGGCAAAAGCACGGGCTTCGACTATTCCAGAATGCAGAACCCTACGCGCCTTGCCTTAGAGCAAACTATGGCGGCGTTGGAGAACGGCACCGAAGCGCTTGCCTACACGAGCGGAATGGCGGCGATCGCCAATCTTATGGAGATTTTCGTCCCCGGCGACCACATATTAGCATCCGAGGACTTATACGGCGGCGGCATAAGGCTGTTTCGCAATATATCCGAAAAGAACGGTCTGAAGGTAGATTACCTCGACACCGGCGACCTCGTCCGCCTAAAGAAAAGCATCGCCAAAAACACCCGCGCCGTATTCATAGAAACGCCCTCTAACCCTATGATGCTCATAACCGACATCGGGGCGGTGGCGGAGCTTTGCCATAAGCAAGGCATACTCGTTATTGTGGACAATACCTTTCTTACCCCCTATTTCCAAAAACCGCTCGATTTGGGCGCCGACATCGTCGTGCACAGCGGCACAAAATTCCTGTGCGGACATAACGACACGCTGTCGGGCTTCTTGATAACCAACAAGCCGGATATAGGCGAGAAGCTGCGTTTCATTTCCAAAACGGTCGGCTCCGGGCTGCCGCCTTTCGACTCGTGGCTCATGCTCAGAGGAATCAAAACGCTCGCTCTCCGCATGGAGCGTCAGCAGGAAAACGCCTTTAAGCTTGCGGAATTTTTGCTTAAACACCCGCGCGTGAGCAAGGTTTTTTACGCGGGTCTGCCCGGGCAGAACGGATACGACGTAATGAAAAAACAAGCCTCGGGTTTCGGCAGTATGATTTCCTTTGAAACCGACACCGAAAAAACGGCGGTCGGCGCGCTGAAAAAAGTAAAGCTGATATCCTTCGCGGAAAGCCTCGGCGGCGTGGAAAGCCTTATTACGTACCCCGCTATACAAACTCACGCCGACGTCCCCGAGGACGAGCGCAATAAACGCGGCATTAACAACAAGCTTCTCAGGCTGTCCGTAGGTATCGAAAACGCCGACGATTTGATCGCGGACTTAAACGGCGCGCTTTAGAAATATAATAGGATAAATATGAGCTTTGATTTTGACAGGATAATAGACAGGCGAAACACCAATTCGCTCAAATACGATTACGCCGCCGAGCGCGGCCGTCCTAAGGATATTCAGCCGCTTTGGGTTGCCGATATGGACTTCGCCGTGCCCGCGGAAATCACCGCCGCTATTCAAAAGACCGCCGCGCACGGCGTATTCGGATATTCCGTTCCCTCGCCGGAGTACTTCCAAATTTTAAGCGACAGCCTTTTCAAACGCTTCTCATGGCGGCCGCAGCCCGAATGGCTGTGCAACACCCCCGGAGTAGTTTACGCGCTCGCAATGGCCGTCAAAGCCTTTACGCGCGAAAACGAAAGCGTTATAATTCAACAGCCCGTCTATTATCCGTTCAGAACGGTGATTACTTCCAACAACCGCAGGCTTATCAACAGCCCGCTTGTCCGCGCCGACGGCGGCTACATAATCGACTTTTCGGACTTTGAAAAGAAAATAACGGACAACGGCGTAAAGCTGTTTATTCTGTGCAGTCCGCATAATCCCGTAGGACGCGTCTGGACGCGCGGGGAGCTGACGCGGCTCGGCGAAATCTGTCTGAAGCACAACGTTATTGTGGTATCGGACGAAATCCACTCCGATTTCGTTTATCCGGGAAACAAGCATTACACCTTTCACACGCTTGACGACCGCTTCTTAAACAACACCGTATTGTGCACCTCTCCGGGCAAATCCTTTAACCTCGCGGGCTTGCAGTTTTCGGATATTCTTATCCCGAACGGGGACTTACGCAAGAGATTCACGGCGGAATGCGACAAATGCGGATACGATCAGCTTAACATTTTCGGAATAGTCGCCGCCGAAGCCGCCTACCGGTACGGCGAGCCGTGGCTTGCCGCCCTGGTCGCCTATTTAGAAAAAAACGCAGACTTCATAGCCGGCTACCTAAAGCAAAATCTTCCGCAAATCAAGTACCAAAAGCCCGAGGGCACCTATCTCGCATGGCTTGATTTTTCCGCGCTCCGACTGTCCCAAAAAGAACTCGATCGCCTTATAACCTACAAAGCCGGGCTATGGTTAGACAGCGGCCTAATCTTCGGCGCGGAGGGCGCGGGCTTCCAACGCATAAACTTCGCCTGCCCCCGATCCGTCCTGAAGGAAGCCCTTGACAAGCTAACCAAAGCCCTATCCTAGTGATCCTACCAAACGCGAATGCGCGCAAGGAAACCGACAAAGCGTGAATGCAAGCCGCCCGGACGCGAATGCGCGCTCGCGCCGCCGCCTTAGCGGCTGCTTCGTTTCGCTTTTTCGCATTCGGGCGAACTTTTGCCGACCAAGCGTGAATCGGCGCTGCGACAAGCCGCCCTTTACGGGCGGCTGTCTTGCATATTCCGATTCAGTCGGACTTAAAGAGGTTTAGTCTATCCGGGTTATTACGGTTTACTCGTATTGTACGGTTAAAAGCAGCCATTGTCCTTAGCGAGGAGCGTCAGCGACGTGGCAATCCAGTTCTAACTTGCCCTATTTTGTCCTTAGCGAGGAGCGTAAGCGACGTGGCAATCCAGACCCTCTTCGCATCTTTCACCGCCCCATATACAATCAAAACCCTATCCGTCATTGCGAGCGCAGCGTGGCAATCCAGTTCAAACTTGCCCTATTTTGTCATTGCGAGGAGCGTCAGCGACGTGGCAATCCAGACCCTCTTCGCCGCTTTCAACGCCCCATACAATTACTTGCCCTCTTCCCCCACCCTTACCGATACATTCCGCGCGTAACTTACTCCGTCTTGAATTCCTCTCTTATTCTTGCGAGAGCCTTTTTTTCTATTCTTGAAATATATGAACGGCTTATTTTCAGCTTTAGAGCCACCTCGCGCTGTGTGAGCGGCTGCGTACCGATACCGTAACGCATACAAATAATTTCCGCCTCGCGCTTAGGCAGCACCCTGCGTATAATGGAAATAATCTTTCTTACCATCACATTATTTTCCGCCGTTTCGGTTACGCTTTCCTCCTTAACGGACAGCAAATCCATAAGCGTTACCTCGTTTCCCTCGCGGTCGGTACCCATCGGATCGTGCAAGGAAACGTTCCCTCTGTGTTTCTTATTTGCGCGAAGATACATAAGGATTTCATTATCGATACATTTTGCGGCGTATGTAGCCAGCTGCGAGCCCTTGCCGTACTCGTAGGTGTTTATGGCCTTGATAAGCCCTATAGAGCCTATCGAAATCATATCGTCCACCTCGGCGGCGTTATTATATTTCTTTACTATGTGCGCTACCAAACGCAAATTATGCCTTATCAGTATTTCCTTAGACTCGCGATCCCCCTGCCGCGCAAGCTCCAGCCTGCGTTTTTCTTCCTCCTGCGCCAACGGTTGGGGAAACGTGCCCTTGCCGTTAACGTAAGAGGTGAACAAAAGAATTTTGTTCAGAAAGGTAAATATATTCTCAATAATCATACAGCCTCCCGCATCCGTTGCTCCGGCTGTATAATATATGTCATAAAATGTCGAAAATTGCCTGTCCAAGCGCTTACAGACCGACCAAACGTGAATCGACGCTCCGTCTTAATCGCATTATCGCCGTTCTTCCGTACCCCATACAATTAAAACAAAATCCATGTCATGTTGAGCGAAGTCGAAACATCTCTTCGCCGCTAATCCGACCAAGCGTGAATCGGCGCTACGCAGCGGCTAACGCCTTGCTTGCTTAATCCGATTCAGTCGGACTTGAAAGAGGTTTAGTCTATC
>JAITNT010000131.1 GCA_031290295.1 Clostridiales bacterium | reverse complement strand
CTCCGTAAACCCGACGTGGCAATCTAGAAACCGCCTACTGCATGCGGTAATGCGGAAAAGGAAAGAGAAAGCGGACAAGTTAAAACAACCGGATTGTCACACATCGGCTTCGCCTCGCTCGCAATGACAATCCGTACGAGCGTACAGCGATAATGCAATTAAGACACGGAGCGCTAGCTATAGCGCACTTTTGCGTAGCGACACCTCGGAAAAAAACCTCGGAAACCCCTGTCGCAGCGAGCGCAAGTGAAGCGCGCGAGCGACTTGACCACGCGAGTAACGTGCTACGGTACACACCCGGATAAGACTATGCCGTTGAAGTCCGCCCGAATGCGATTAAGCGAGACGAAGCCGCCGCTAAGGCGGCGGAGCGAGCGCGCATTCGCGTCTATCGCGGCAAAAGTCCGACTGAATCGGATTAAGCAAGACAGCCGCCCGCAAGAAGCGGCTTGTCGCAGCGCCGATTCACGTTTGGTCGGTGAGGGCGCCCGCTATTTTTCTTAGCTCCTCCATGTGCTCGGGGGCGGGGAGCGGGGTGTTTTGCAGGGGAGAGGTCTTGCCCAGAGCTTCCCATTTTTGAAGACCTAAGCGGTGATAGGGCTTCAACTCTATCGGTATACCGGCGGCTATTTTTTTGAGAGCGGTCACCTGCTCCGCGGTATCGTTGACGCCCGGAATTATCACCTGCCTTATCAGCACGTTCTTATTCAGCGCGCGGCATGTACCGAGAAAATCCAGCGTGTTCTGCAGCTCGCCCGAGGTCAGCGCGCGGTAAGCCTCGGGGGCGGTGTGCTTGACGTCGAGAATTACCAAATCCGTAACCCCGAGCAGCTCCCCGAAGTCCCCTTGCACCGCGCCCGACGTATCGAGAGCGGTATGCACCCCGCACGCCTTGACGCCGGCGAAAAGCCCGGCGACAAATTCCGCCTGCAAAAGCGGCTCGCCGCCCGACACGGTAAGCCCTCCGCGCTTGCCGAAGTAAGTTTTTAGGCGGAGAATGCGTTCGGTAAGCTCGGGAACGGTTGTCTCCGAGCCGCAACCGACGCTCCCCCGCCCTCCCGCGTTCCACGTGTCGGGGTTATGGCAATATTGACAGCGCAAAACGCAGCCCTGCATAAACACGACTGCGCGCACTCCGGGTCCGTCGACCGTTCCCGGACTTACTATCGAATGTATAAAACCCGTTGTGATGACAGACTCCTTTTTTTTGCCGCTTTTACCGCAAGCCTAATATATCCCGACGACGCTCTATGGCGTATTCACACTACGCGCCCTAATGAAAGGTTCTCGCGAGCACCTCGTCCTGACTTTTCTTTTTCAGGGAATTAAATCTTACGGCGTAACCCGACACCCTTATCGTAAGGTTAGGGAAATCCTCGGGCTTTTCCCGCGCCGCGATAAGCCGGTCGCGCGAAATGACGTTCACGTTCAGGTGGTGCGCGCCCCGGGCAAAATAGCCGTTGAGAATATCGACAAGATTATCGCACCTCTCGGACTGCCTCGCGCCTAAGGACTCGGGCGTTATGCTGAAGGTGTTGCTTATGCCGTCGCGGCAGCAATCGTAGGGGATTTTGGCGACCGAGTTAAGGGACGCCAGCGCGCCCGACGTTTCGCGGTTATGCTGCGGGTTAGCGCCCGGGGCGAACGGCTCGCCCGACTTCCTGCCGTCGGGAGTAGCGCCCGTTTTACTGCCGTAAACCACGTTGCTCGTAATCGTGAGCAGAGAGAGCGTGTGCTTGGCGCCCCTGTAAGCGGGCGTTCTCGCCAAGGCCTGTGAAAAATACTCGGCTATCTCGGCGGCGATACCGTCTACGCGGTCGTCGTCGTTGCCGTATTTAGGGAAGTCGCCGTCAACCTCGAAGCTTGTTATTACTCCGCGCCCGTCGGGTACGGCGGTTACGCGCGCGTACTTGATTGCCGAAAGGCTGTCCGCAACTACCGATATACCCGCCGCGCCGAACGCCATAAGGCGTTCCGCGTCCGTATCGTGGAGAGCCATTTCCAGCTTTTCATAGGCGTACTTATCGTGCATATAGTGTATAACGTTCATTGTGTTAACATAAAGCGCGGCAAGCCAGTCGATATACTTGATGAAGCTTTTGTAGACGGCCGCGTAGTCGAGCGGTCCCGAAAGAACGGGGCTTTCGGGCGCTATCTGCTCGCCGCTCATCTCGTCCCTGCCGCCGTTAATAGCGAGCAGCAGCACCTTAGGCAGGTTGCAGCGCGCGCCGAAAAGCTGCGTTTGCTTGCCTATAGTCATCGCGCTTACGCAGCACGCTATGCCGTAATCGTCGCCGAATATCGGGCGCATAATGTCGTCGTTCTCGTACTGAATAGCGCAGGTATCTATGCTTACCTTGGCGCAGTAACGCTTAAATTTCTCGGGAAGCTCCTCCGACCACAGCACGGTAAGGTTAGGCTCGGGGGCGGGCTTGAGTCCGTACAGCGTGTGCAGGAAGCGGAAGGAGGTTCTTGTGACCAGCGTCCTGCCGTCTATGCCCGTACCGCCTATACTCTCGGTGACCCACGTCGGATCGCCCGCAAAAAGCTCGTCGTACTCCGGGGTACGCAGTTGACGCGCCATGCGCAGCTTGATAACGAAATCGTCTATTACCTCCTGAATTTCGGTCTCGGTTTCTCCGGCTTTAAGCTCGCGCTCGGCATAAATATCCAAAAAGGTACTTACCCGCCCTAAGGACATCGCCGCGCCGTTCTGCTCCTTGATTGCGCCGAGGTAGGCAAAATAAATCCATTGCACCGCCTCGCGGAAGTTCTTGGCGGGCTCGCCGATGTCGTAACCGTAAAGCCCGCCCATTTTTTTGAGCTGTTCCAAAAAGTCTATTTGACGGTAGACCTCCTCTCTCAAACGGATATTGCTCTCGTCCATATGCAGCGCGCCCAGCGCCGCCATGTCCTCTTTTTTCTTCTTGATAAGGTAATTTGTGCCGTAAAGCGCCACGCGTCTGTAATCGCCGATTATTCTGCCGCGCCCGTACGCGTCGGGAAGCCCCGTTATAACGCCCGTATGCCGCGCCTTTTTCATTTCAGGCGTATACACCCTGAAAACGCCGTCGTTGTGCGTGGTACGGTAGCGGAAATATTCGCGGATATTTTCGCCCATGGTATAACCGTAAGCGTCGCAAGCCGTCTCCGCCATGCGGATGCCGCCGAACGGATTAACTCCGCGCTTGAGCGGCGCGTCCGTTTGCAAGCCGACGATAAGCTCGTTATCCTTGTCGATATACCCCGCGGGATACGTAAGCAGGGACGATACGCGGTCGGTGTCTATGTCGAGCACCCCGCCGTTCTCCTTCTCCTGCTTGTTGAGCCTTGTGTACTTGGCGAGAATCCCGAGCGTACGTCCGGTGGGCGGCGCCAAAAAATTCTCGTTGCCCGTATAGGGCTTGTAGTTGCGTTGAATAAAATCACGGACATTAACCTCTTTGACCCAATCGCCCTTTTTGAAGCCCGTCCAGCCGTCATATGTCATGCGTGTCCCTCCGTAGTGATACAAAATATAGTCTATGCCGCGCGAAATACTCAACAGCCACAATATCTAGGGTAGTTTGAATCCGCCGGCGCGATATATAGTGTACCACTCCTCACGGCTTATGTCAACCGATGCGCCGCAAATAATTTCCTTTAATCTTTCGGGCTTGGTCGTTCCGGCGATAATCTGCATATCGGCGGGGTGGCGCGCAATCCACGCGGCGACCGCGCCGGTCTTGGTAATATTATATTTCTCCGCCACCGCCAAAAGCGCGGCGTTAATTTCCGGGAAATCCGCGTTATCGAGGTACGCGCCCTTGATCAGCCCGTACTGAAACGGCGACCACGCCTGAACGGTGATATTGTTGATACGGCAGTATTCCAAAATTCCGCCGTCGCGGTCGGCCGCTTCATGAAAGTCGTTATTTACGGTAAGCGACTGCGCCGACATAAAGGCGTGTACGGGCGAATACTGAAGCTGATTAATTATGAGCTTATCCTTAACGGCGGTTTTGAGAAGCTCGACCGTTCTTACGTTAAAGTTGCTTACGCCGAAATTCCTGACCTTACCCGCCGTCTTGAGCTTGTCAAACGCTTCGGCGATCTCCTCCGGCTCCATGAGGTTGTCGGGGCGGTGCAGCAAAAGCGCGTCAAGGTATTCGGTGCCGAGCCTCTCTAATATGCCGTCTACCGACTTCAGTATATGCTCCTTGGAAAAATCAAAGAAGCCATTGCGTATACCGCACTTGGACTGTATAGTTACCTTCGCCCTGTCCGCGCCGCGTAAATTAAGCAGCCTGCCGAACACCCTCTCGCTCTCGCCGCCGCCGTAAATGTCGGCGTGGTCAAAAAAGTTAACGCCACCGTCGATAGCGGTCTTGACAAGCCTCTCGGGGTTTTCCGCGCCCGGAAGCCTCATACAGCCGAGCACGACCTGCGGCGCGGAAATTTTTCCGCCTACTCTGATTTGTTTCATAATCTACTCCCTTAGAATCATTTTTTGTCCGTCGGTATTATCACGCACAAGCCGCTCCGTTAAGCCCGCAAGCGGTCTTATAAACGGCAGTGCGGCTGCCGCGCTGAGCAGGTTCTCAAAAAGATTGAACCACGCGAGCTGAAATTTCACGTTTGCCGAAAACGTCCTTTGCAGGTAAGCCGCCGCCATATCCGGCGGCGTAAGCCCGAAAAGCACGGCAAAAAAGACCGTCCCCGCCGCGTTAAAAATTAATTGCGCCGCCGCCGCCCGTTTGGCCGCCGCGCCCCTGCCCGCCGAAGCGATAATCGCGGTTATACAGCTGCCCGTATTCGTTCCGAGGATAATATAGACGCCGTCTATTATATCCAAACCGCCCGCGCCGTAAGGTACCGCAACAAGAATAATAAGACCGTTTACCGCGGCGGAGCTTTGAAAAACCGCCGTAAGCAGCACGCCCGCGAGCACAAGCAAAAACGGGCTTTTGGCTCCGGCGAACACAAGCCCGAACAAGCCCGTATCGCGGAAGCCGGCCGCCGAGGCGGAAAGCAAAGAAAGCCCCGTAAAAATCAAGCCTAGCCCGGTTACGGCGACGCCCGCCCGCTTGAGCGCGGGACGCCTCGCAAGCGCGGTAAGCAATAAGCCGGCGAAGCTCAGCGCGGATAAATAAACCGTTATATCGAGCGACTCGAGCGCGACTATAAGGCCGGAAAGCGTCGTACCGATATTCGCGCCGATTATAATATTGACCGCTTGCGTAAGAGAAATTATCCCGGCGTTGACTAAGCCTATTACCGTGAGGGCGACCGCGCCCGAGCCGTTAACCGCCGCCGCCGCAAGCGCGCCCGCCGACATTCCGACAAGCGGATTATCGGGAAGCCGCGGCAACCGTTTTTTAAGCGCGGGACCGACCGCGGACTGTAGTCCGCCGCTCAGCATATTCATGCCCGTAAGGAACACGCCCAGCCCCGCGATAAGCGTAAACGCCGCCGACAAATACCTCAAATGCTGCCTCCCTCCCGCGGGCTATCCCCTCGAGGTAGTATATTATATTCACGCCGGGGCGCGGCGACACTAGCGGATTTGAGGGAATTTTAGGTTATTTAGGCGTATGTTAAGGCGATTTTGACGAAACGTGTTATAAAACCGCGCGGGTGAAGGGTTAACGAAAATACGCGCTAAAAAAGCCGAATTCATCAACCCTTTACGGCAAGCGTCAACGCGCCCTAATTCAGCTTTATCTGATCGTTTCTTATCGCCGCTCTTACCGCCGCTTTTGCCGCCTCTTTTATTTCGCGGTTCTCCGCGGCCTTGGCGGACAGCAGATTGAACAATAATACAAAGCCGTATATTACCGCCATAACAAGGAAAATCGCAAGCATACCCAGCCCGAGTATTTCCACCGCTTTCAGAAGATTTTCTCCCACTTTTTTTACAATGACCTCCGTATAATATATTTCTTAAAAGCGCGACCGCGCGGGCGGCGCTTTTAAGCCATTAAGGGCAGAA
>JAITNT010000280.1 GCA_031290295.1 Clostridiales bacterium | reverse complement strand
CGCTTACGCCGGCCGTAAGATTCGGTATGCCGTGGCTAGCCGCTACTACGAGTCTTACCACGACCGCGGCAAGCGGCGCTACCGATATCCGCGACATATCCTTCAAGCCCGTAGGCATTCCTATCGGTCAGGTTCACAAGCTTTCCGCCCGCGGCGGCAATCTTGTCGCGAATCCGTTGTTCGGGGTCTATGAGGACGGCTTTGTGCCTGCGCTTACAAAGGACGAAAGCGGTAACGCTACTAACGATTTGGCGTTTGCCGCGTCCGCTAACGGCGTTCCCGATTCGTGGAGCTTTTATGCCGGGGCAAAGGATAACGCTTCGTACCTGCTTAACCGATGGAACTCGCTGAGCACGTCGTCGCTTTCCGCAATAGAACGCAGGAACTATATAGAAATAAAGCTCGAGGATACGACCGCCTATATATCCCAAAAAATTGTCCTGAAGCGCAACACCGATTACATCGTTTCCTTCGATTACTGGATCAATTATTCCGGGACCTCGGGCGCAACCGGACTTCCCGCCACCCCGAGCCTTACCGTCACCGACGACACCTACGGCAACGTCGGACTTCACGCGGCTTTTCTTAACGACCCGTATTACACGGGCAATTCGGTTACGCACAGCATACGGTCGGGACAAACGACCTCGTACAGCTCGCAGCCGTGGGTCAGTTATACGGCTTACGTTAACAGCAACGACGTTACCGATACCGATTTTGCTATAAGAATAGGCTCCCCGCGCACATCGGTAACGGGTACCGTGCGGATAACTAATATATCCGTCAAGGAAGCCGAGCTTACGGACGCGCAGAAGAACGAGCTTCATACGCTCTCGACATATAGCACCGACGCGTCCTCAAAAATCGGCGGAATTACGCTCGTTATCATTTTGAGCTGGGTAATCGTCGCTATCTTCATAATCGCCGTTTGGCAGTTTTCAACAAGCCGCTTAGGCGCAAAAATCAAAGACGGCTTGCTTGTCAACGGCGCTGTGCCGCCCGCCGATAACGGCGCGGACGGCGTCCCCGCTTCCGCCGTTCCCGAAACCAAAGCCGACGTACCCGCGCCCGCTTCCGCCGCGTCCGCCGTTCTGCCGACGGCGGGAACTCCAGTTCCTAAGGTAAAGCGCTTTTTTACCAACAGGTGGACAATTCTTTCGCTTTGCGTTGCGGTCGGCTTTTTGTTAAGATTACTTGTAGTTTCGCTTGTCAAGGGCTTCAGACCGGACTTTAACGCGTATATCGACAATGTCGCGATACTTTCCGCGGGCGGTCTAAACGAGTTTTTCTCGGGCGGCGGCAGCCCCGGCTCGACGCTCTATACGTATTGGCTCAAGCTTATTTCCGGGCTTACCGCAAGCATGAATACCGATTCATTCGGCTTCAACCTCATGCTCAAGCTTCCGTTTATCCTTGCCGACCTCGGCAGCGCGTGTGTAATATACTTTATTACCCGGAAGATCCGCAACGGACGTTTCGCTTTTACGGCGGCGATAATCATGCTGTTAAATCCCGCCTCGTTCATGATTTCCGCGGCGTGGGGCAGCGATATCGTAATCGTAAGCTTCTTTATCCTGCTTACGCTCGCATTCTTGGTCAACAGAGAGTTTTTAGGCTTCTATGTATCGTATGCGCTCGCGCTCGCGGCGGGCTATCAGGCGCTCATTTTCTTGCCCGTCGTACTGATATATACTATTTACGTTTTTGCCCGTGCAATCGTTAATCTTATACGCGGCAGAAATAACCCCGACGGCGGGACTTTCCTGTCAAAAATGAAATACGGCACGGTTTATTCGGATATATACCGCATACCGTTAGCCCTGATATTTTCGCTCGCGCTGTATTATGTGCTAACGCTCCCGTTGTCGATAAATTATACGGGGACGGCTTTCTTATATCCGTTCTACGATATGCTCGTCAAGCCCTTGCTGGACGTCACGGTTTATTCCGATAACGCGTTTAACGTGTTCGGGCTTATCGGTTCTAACGGTACGGTCTTGACCGCGTCTACGACTATGAACGTGATAACGGCGGTGGGCGCAGCGCTTCTGCTGGTCATTAACGTCCTTATATTTATGATTAAGCGCAACCGCGCAAATCTCATTCTGCTTGCGGCTTTGTCGGTAATATTAACCTATACCTTCATGTTCGGCGTAACACCCGTTTTATACGCGTTACTGCTCCCGATACTCCTGCTGTCCTTTGTCGTCGTCAAGGACAAACGACTGCTTACCGTTTTCGCGGTATACTCCGTATTGCTTTTGATTAATGCGGGCAGCGTGCTGGCTAACGGAATTTACCTTAATTATCTGCCGGATTGGATGCTCGATACCTATAACAACGTCGCGTACGCCGGCTCGCCGATTATAACCTCCGCGCCATTATTAATCGTCTTTTCGGCGTTGCAATTGCTTGCGGCGCTGTACTACGTTTATGTTGTGCTCGACGTCGTTATTTCCAAAAAGGTACGCGCCGTCAAGCTTCGCGAAAACAACGGTCTGTTTTCCTCGTTGAAGGAGTTTTTCGCTTCCGGCAAAAAATAACTTCCGCGAAAAAAAACTAATCGATAACTTCACGATACCTGCCGTTTAGGAGGTTCAATGCTCGCTCATATAAATAGTTTCGGTCTGAACGGTATAACGGGTTATCTTGTTGAAGTCGAAATAGATATTAATAAGGGTATGCCCGTATACGAGACGGTAGGTCTTGCGGACACCGCTATTAAGGAATCGCGCGAAAGGGTGCGGAGCGCTATCAAAAACAGCGGCTTTCTTTATCCGACCACGCGCGTTACGATTAATCTCGCGCCCGCCGACACCAAGAAGAACGGCGCGGTTTACGACCTTGCTATTTCCCTCGGCTTACTTGCCGCAACCGAACAAATCGACTATGCCGCTCTCAAAAAATATATAGTCCTCGGCGAGCTTTCTCTCGACGGACGCGTGCGCCATATTAACGGACTGCTGCCCACGCTTATCTCGGCGCGCGAGCAAGGCCGCAAGGATTTCATAATACCGCTTGAAAATTTCAAGGAAGCCTCATACATATCGGGCGTCAACATTTTCCCCGTAAAGTCCCTCGGACACGCCGTCGGCTTCCTGAGCGGAACGCAACGGCTCGAGCCGATACCCTGCTCCGATTTTTCCGACATATTGAGGAGCAACTCCTGCAGACTCGGAGACTTCGCTCTCGTCAAGGGGCAGTACCGCGCTAAGCGCGCGCTCGAAATCGCCGCGGCGGGCGGGCACAACGTAATAATGATAGGCCCGCCCGGCTCGGGAAAAACCATGCTTGCCAAGGCGTTTCCGTCAATATTGCCCGACCTAACCGTAAACGAGGCTTTGGAATCGACCAAAATCCACAGCGTAGCGGGAGTACTCGACCCGACGTGCGGCATAATTTCCGTCAGACCGTTCCGCGCGCCGCATCATACCGCGTCTACGGTCGCGCTTACGGGCGGCGGCTCGGCGGCAAAGCCCGGCGAAATAAGCCTGGCGCACAACGGCGTGCTGTTTTTGGACGAGCTGCCCGAGTATTCGCGTTCCGCCTTGGAGACCCTGAGACAGCCGCTGGAGGACGGGGCGATAATAGTCGCCCGCGCGGCAAGGACGGTGGAGTATCCGGCTAATTTTTTGCTTATCGCAAGCATGAACCCCTGTCCGTGCGGACATTACGGCTCCGCAAGGCACGAATGCTCCTGCTCGCCGGCTATGATTCAAAAATACCTTTCCAAGCTTTCGGGTCCCCTTATGGACAGAATCGATTTGCATATCGAGGTTGACAACGTGGAGTACGACGATCTTACCGCGCCCGTAACGGGCGAGAGATCCGAGGCTATCAAAATTCGCGTAGACCGCGCGCGCGCCGTGCAAAACGCGCGTTATGCGGCGGACAAAATTTATTCTAACTCGCAAATGACGCAGTCGCACATAGCCGAGTTTTGCGTTCTCGACGCCGGCAGCGACAGGCTTCTAAAGGCGGCTTTCGATAAGCTCAAGCTTTCGGCGCGGGCGCATAACAGAATTTTGAAGGTAGCGAGGACAATAGCGGATTTGGACGGCTCGCAAAGCATTCAGATAAAGCATTTGACGGAAGCTATACAATACCGTTCGATAGATAGGATGACGGCAGTATGAGGCTTACGGACGAGCTTATTTATTTTTGGCTAAGCACGGTAGACGGTATCGGCAGTAAAAAGCGCAACCTTATGCTGGAAAAACACCCCGAGCTTACGGCGCTGGCGGCCGATTTTAACGCGGGCGCGGCGTTTTATTCCAAGCTGCTCGGCGCGGACGTCTATAACCGCGCCCGTCACGCGCTTGACGCGGCATATCTGGACAAAGAGCTGCGGGCGATAACCGATTTAGGCATAGGCATAATTACCCCGTCAAGCGATAGCTATCCCGCGCAGCTCAAAGAAATTTACGACTATCCGTCCGTACTCTATTATATCGGAGACCCCGGACTGATGAAAACCCGGTGCGTTTCCGTCGTAGGCACGCGCAAGCCCTCCGCTTACGGCGAGCGCATCACCAAAAAATTCGTCGATACCCTGTCGCATTCCGGGCTTACTGTAGTCAGCGGGCTTGCAACCGGAATCGACGCTTACGCGCATTTACAAGCCTTAGAATCCGGAGGCAAAACTATCGCCGTCCTCGGCAGCGGGCTAAAAAGAATCACGCCCGCAAACCATTCCGCGCTTGCCGCCAAGGTTGCGGACGGCGGCTTGCTCCTATCGGAATACGAGCCGTACTTTGCGGGCGCGGGCTATTCCTTTCCGCAGCGCAACAGAATTATCTCGGGTCTGTCCGAAGCCGTTCTCGTTATCGAGGCAGGCGAAAAAAGCGGCGCGTTAATTACCGCGGAATGCGCGCTCGAACAGAACAGACAGCTTTTCGTACTGCCCGGCAACGCCGACAGCGCGATGTCGCAGGGCACGCTTAATCTTATCCGCAAGGGTCAGTGCGCTATGGTGCATAAGGCGGAGCATATTTTAGAGGATTTGAATATAGCCGTAACCCCGAAATATAAGGTCAGCGGCATTCAATTTGATTTTACCGAAGCAAAAATACTTGACTTGTTAGAAGCCTCTGAATTAAACTATGATAGAATTTTAGAAGCCGTCGAATTGCCGGTTAACGATTTATCTAACCTCCTTATGCTCATGGAGCTTAAAGGATTAGTGATAAAGCGCGGCAATTTGTTCTACAAGGCATAAAAAATACGAGGAGTGAATTTTGAAACTTGTTATTATTGAGGGTGAAGGAAAAAGAGAAACGATTTTGAAGTATCTCAAAAAAATCGACGGCGATTATACCGTAATGGCGTCTAAGGGGCATGTACGGGATTTGCCCGTAAAAACGCTCGCAATTAACGTCAACAACAATTTTGAGCCTAAATACGTCGTTATGGACGACAAAAAAGATATCGTCAGGGAGCTTAAAGCCAAAGCCGCCAAGGCCGACCAGATATTGCTCGCGACCGACCCGGACAGGGAGGGCGAGGCTATATCGTGGCATCTGGCTCATATTCTCGAAATCCCCGAGGATAAGAAGTGCCGTATCGAATTCAACGAAATTTCCCAAAAAGCCGTCGCCGCGGCTCTCACCGCGCCGCGCGTCATCGACCGCAGTCTTGTGGACGCTCAGCAGGCGCGCCGCGTTCTCGACAGACTCGTAGGCTACAAGCTGTCGCCGGTTTTATGCAAAAAAATTCAATCGAACTTATCCGCCGGCAGAGTGCAGTCCGTCGCGTTAAGGCTCGTCGTCGACCGCGAAAGAGAAATCCTCGGTTTCAAGCCCGAGGAATACTGGGTGCTCACGGCGTTTCTGAACAAGAATAATATTTCGTTCAAGGCGGTGCTTTCCAAATATAAAGACAAAACCGTTAAGGTCGGCGCCAAGGCGCAGATGGACAAGGTGCTTAGCGAGCTGAAATCCGCCGACGGTTACACCGTCAGAAGCATCAAAAAAGGCATAACCAAATCCCACGCCCCCGCGCCCTTTATAACCAGCACGCTCCAACAGGACGCGCTTAACAAGCTGGGCTTTTCATTAAAGCAGACCACGCAGCTCGCTCAAATGCTCTACGAGGGAATCGACCTTCCGGGCGAAGGCAAGGTCGCGCTCGTCACCTATATAAGGACGGATTCCACCCGGGTTTCCGTTGACGCACAGAACGAGGCGCTCGATTATATCGGCAAGAAATTCGGCAAGCGGTACGTTCCCGACAAGCCTAATTTTTACAAATCGAGGAAGGGCGCGCAGGACGCGCACGAGGCGATACGTCCGATAAGTATTACGCGCACGCCCGAATCTATCAAGAATTTGTCTAACAGAAACGCTTTCAGGCTTTATAAATTAGTTTACGACCGTTTTTTGGCGAGCCAAATGTCGGAAGCGGAATTTAACACCGTGAGCGTGGAAATCAACGCCGCCGATTATACCTTTAAGGCGAGCGGCAGG
>JAITNT010000180.1 GCA_031290295.1 Clostridiales bacterium | reverse complement strand
AAGGCTTACGGTAATTTTGGTGTAGCCCGCCGCCGCTACGGAAACGGTTTCGGAGGTGTAGGAATAGTATGTGGAGGTTTTGTTCCAAATCATGAGCGCGTTGTGTCCGTAGACGCTTTCGATAGGATTGATTTCGGCGCCGTAGCTGTCCTTGTTTGCCGCCCACGTCGTTCTGTCCGTAGCGATAATACCGGCGACCGTCTGTCCGTTTTCGACGTCGAGGTATTCGCCTGCGGCCGTCCATGAGGCGACCGGCAGGGGATATTCAAACTCTTCGTAATTACCGATCGTATTAAAGCCGCCGTTAGCGATACCCGCGGTACCCACCGCGCCCGCGAACGTAACCGTAGTGCCGCCCGCGCTCGCGCCGAAAACTTCGGCGGTGATGTACTCGATATTGATATTGTCAAAATAAACGGTGCCCTTGGCAGGCGCCGCCTCGGATCCGAGCCACAGCTCGAGATTAACGAGCTTATCCGCGAAGGCCGAGCCGGAAATGTAGAAGGAGGCAAGCTGCCAATCGCCGCGCCAATGGTTGGCGGATGCGGCGGTAAAGGAGGAATTGCTTATGTCAAGACTGTCGTTGTCCTCGTCGCTCGTTATTTTGAGCACTGCGGAGCCGGAAACGATATCCGTCGTATCAACGTACGCGCTGATGTAGTAATAGCGGTGTCTTTGGATAAGGAAGGGATCGGAAGCGATTCCGCCGTATGAGGCGGTCGAGCCGGAGGAAACCGCGGCTTTTTTGTTGCCGCCCATAGGCGCACCCGTAAAATCGCTCTCGTTTATAATCTCGGTCGAGATTGAAATAAAACCGGTATCCTCGACCTTAGCCCAGTTGCTTGCCGTTCCGTTCTCGAAATCGCCGTTATGAATGTAATTATCCGCGCCGTCCTTGAGATAGCTCGTGCTTTTCGATTCGGAGTTGAAAATTATCCTCGAATCGTTCTGACCCGCGGAAACGCTTCTTTGGTACTGCTCATAGGTTATCGACGTGGCGACAAGCTTGTCGAACAGCGCAAAGCCGTATGCGGGCAAAAACTCCTCGCCGTCGTCGCCTACCTGCAATGAGAAGGTGACGGACGCGGACTTAAAGTTGCGGGTTTCGACGTACATAGTATAGGACTGCCAAACAAATTTGGTATTAATCGGTTCGGAGCGCAACTCGATGTCGCCGCTAAGCTTGATAAAAGCGCCGGAGTTTGAATTGATTCCGGGAATATCCAGAAAGTCGCAGGTGAGCACAAAAACGCTTATTTTGTAATAGTCGTTAGCGTCGAGGGTCATGCTGCTCGTGGCGTATTTATAGGCGGTTTGAGAGGTGTTGTTTATCATGAGAACCTTTCCGTCGGTAGGATTCTCTTGAGTGAGAAGAAGCTCGGGTTTTTGACGCGGCTCCTCGTTCGCCGCCGCATAATAACTGCTGAGCTTATAGGTATCCTTGTCCTTTACGGAATCGGTATGCTCGCGGAAGGATTTCAGCTCGGTATCGATAATACCGGAGACTACGCCGTTAGAGGTCGAATTGTCGCCCGCGGGACCGCCCGTGAAGCCTTGAGGCGAGGCGGGGAGGGCGGAGCTGGACGTAGTAAACTCGGTGGACGCGAGTCCCGAGATCGTCTTAGGTACGAAAAGCTTGGGTTGCTCGTCGTCGGACGCGGCGCGCACTAATAAAGCGTCCGGTAATCCGATGCCGAGCGCGAGTACCGCCGCCATCATTATACTAAGCAAAGAGGCTTTTAACCGTTTGTTCATTCTTCTGTCACCTTTCATGTTAATTGTACCCTTATACGCGTAATTTGAATATATATCGTTTGCCGACTGCATACTGCAGGACAGCAAAACCCACTATATATTAGCTTTTTAATTATATATAATTTTAATAAATAAATCAATCATATTTAGCCACTTTTTTTATTTTCCGTCCGGGCGCGGGAATCGGCGGCGGGCATGCGTTTTTCCGCGCTTAGGGTAAAGCATCGCGGCGCGTTTTTTTCGCGCGGGCGGTTAATTAAGAATATTTTGCACCTAAAGGATAGAAACTATTTACGTTTATGGAAAAAGCTTACAATTTTCACGGGAGAATGCCTTAATGAACGGAATTGCCAAAAAAATAATCTTGCTTGCCTGCGGTCTTGTCATAGGCTTCATAAACGGCTTTTTCGGCGGCGGCGGCGGTCTGATAACCGTGCCCGTTCTCGAGCGCGTCGCCGGGCTGAAAACAAAGTCGGCTCACGCGACCGCTATTTTGATTATTTTGCCGATAACCGTCGCGAGCGCGGTAATCTACATTATAGCGGGCAAATTTGATTTCGGTTACGGCTTGCCCGCCGGGCTCGGCGTTATTGCGGGCGGCGTGCTGGGCGCGGCGGCGCTTTCTAAGCTGTCCAACAAGCTTATAAGAGTAGCCTTTGCCGCGATTATGCTTGCGGCGGGAATCAAGCTGCTGTTTTTTTAAGGAGGGTTTTTCATGGAAATAGTAAGGATTATCGTTCTTGCGCTCGCGGGACTGCTCGGGGGCGTGTTCGGCGGCATGGGCATGGGCGGCGGAACGATACTGATACCGCTTTTGACGATTTTCGGCGGCGTGCCGCAGCACGCGGCGCAAGCGGTTAATCTTGTGTCCTTCGTGCCTATGGCGGCGGGCGCGATTATTTTGCATATCCGGAATAAGCTTATAAGGTTTAAGGGCGCGCTCTATATAATCATACCCGCCGCGCTCTCATCCGCAGGCGCGAGCTTGCTTGCGGGCTTGACGGAAGCGGACGTTCTCAAACGGGCTTTCGGCGGTTTTATGATTTTGTTGGCGCTGTATTCGTTTTGGTCGGAGTTCTTTTCTCAAAAAGCGCGAAAGGCTAAGCTGCCCGCGCATGATGCTCCGACAGTGTAGAGCCGATAAAACGCGAAGGGAAGCCGCAATTAAAATTGGTAAAATTTGGCAAAAAATATTTTGCGATTTCTGTCAAAACCGCTTGCAAACGTATGTTCGAGTATGGTATAATGCGGGTACGGTGAAAAAAAGAAAGGAGGACAAGCGAATGTCTTAGCAAGCGGCGAAGAGATGTTTCGACTATGCTCAACATGACATTGATTTTGTTTTGTTTATGGGGTACGGAATAACAAGGTGAACCGTACCGCTAGCGAGCGCCATGCGAAGCGCGCGAGCGGCTTTTACCCGTACTAAACGAGTACGCAGTAATAACATGGATAGACTAAACCTCTTTAAGTCCGACTGAATCGGATTAAGCAAGACAGCCGCCCGCAGAAGGCGGCTTGTCGTAGCGCCGATTCACGCTTGGTCGGCAAAAGTCCGCCCGAATGCGAAAAAGCGAGACGTAGCCGCAGGCGGAGCGAGCGCGCATTCGCGTCCGGGCGGCAAAAGTCCGACTGAATGCGATTAAGCAAGCAAGGTGCTAGCCGCAGCGTAGCGCGCATTCACGTTTGGTCGGATTAGCGTCCGGGCAGCGTCGCAACCTATTTTCGTTGACTCGATACGTTATCGCGAACCTTGTCGGTTACTCTTTTGCCGGGATCGTTTCTTTGGAAAACGGGCGGGTGCGCCCATGCGTACGGAATCTCGTCGGCGGGTGCGTTCATTATTCTGCGGGTGTTCTCGGGTTTTTTGCCGCGCTCGGGCGCGGACTTATCGTCGGGCTTTTCCGCACCGTTTTTTTTGCGCAGAATTCCCTCTCTGATCGCGTCGAACGGCGACCGTTTTTTATTGTTTTCTTCCGTGTTATCCATAATGTGCTCCTATTGCCTTTGGTTACTGCTCCGAACGCGAAATGAACTTGTTCTTATTCTTATTCAGTATAAATTTGAGCTTATCAAGATCCTCCGTGCGGAATCTAAGCGGCGGCGTTGTACCTTTTAGGGTTAAAGGTCCGTTTTTCGAGGTAGAAAGCATTACGTACTTTTTGTCCGGATCGACGTAATAATCGTACACGCGGTACCATTCCATAAAGCCGGTAAGCGTATATACCCCGCGGTCGACTACGGCGGTATGCGACGCCGTCAAGGACGCCGTTACGGCTTCGGCGGATATCGCGATTAACGCCGCGCACGCAACGACCGCCCGCGCCGAGCCGCTCCCGAGATTATAGTATTTGAGCATCGTATCCAAAAGCGTATCGGGCGGCGCGATAAGCCGGTAAATACAGATAAGAATAACGATCCCGATTACGGCGTCGGCGATTAACCACGGCAACTTGTTGTCCTTGAGGGAAACAAGGGTTATGGAATATTTCAGCTTGCGTTGCCGCCTTATAAGCCGCCACACAAAAAGTCCCGAGGCGATAAAGACAACGGCGGTAACTATCGACGGCAAAATTACCGGCAACCAATTAGCGATATCGTTAAGAACCTCCGCTCCGTTCGCGGATATTATTTCAGCAATGTAATTCATATAAGTACAGTATAACATATTCGGAGAAT